>NZ_JBFUKN010000055.1:0-40683 GCF_056400845.1 Mycobacterium sp. P4_H6
CCGTTCCACACGCTCGAGGTCTCCGAGCCGGCCCAGTGGATGGGCCCGCAGGCGGTGCGCCAGCCCGTCTCGCCGTGCTCGGACCAGACCCCCGGCGCCGGATTGGCGGCGTAGCCACCGCGCGCCCAGGCGTCCTGCGGCCAGTTCTTCTCGGTGTACAGCGACGGTGCAGCCGCGGCGGCACCGAACAGTGCCGTGAGCGTCGCGAGCACGTCGTCACGGCGGTCGTCCTGCGACAGCTGCGACCATCGATGCTGGCGGTCGGCATAGACGAAGGACACCAGCACCCCGCAGTGCCYGTCCTCCGGCGAGTTGTCGAAAACGACTCCCACGGAATGGTTTCCGTACACGGTGGCCTCACCCGAGTACCCGGCCTCGCGCCAGAACGGCGTGGAATAGACGGTGTGGATCTTGGCGACATCGCCCATCGGGCTGCGTTCCATCCAGCGGTTGCGGGCTTGCGGCAGCGGCGGGGTGAACGGGATGCGCACCGAGGCGCCGGGTGAGGTCGCGACCACGATGCGCTGCGCGCGGACCTGACCGCGCGCGGTGTCGAGCTGCACCGTCCCGTCGTCGAGGGTGTGGATGTGCCGGACCTCGGCGTCGAGGTGCACGGCATCTCCGAGGTGCGCGGCGATGGCCGCGGCCACCGACTGGGCGCCCGCGGTGAAGCGGCGCTCCTGAGCGCACCCCTCGGTCTCCATCAGCTGGTCGAAGCCACCGGCGGACGCGATGTAGAACAGGAAGTGGAACAACGAGATATCGCGGGGTTCGACGGTCCACACGCCCTGGACGGCCAGCGCCAACCGGATGCGGGCGTCGCCATCGGGCACCGCGTGGTCCAGATAGGACTGCACGGTCTGGCTGTCCCATTCCGAGATCTCCGGTGTCGCAGTGGGATTCTCGAGATCGATGGTGGCCGCCAGCGCGTCGATGGCCTCGGTGGCGGCGACGTACTCGGCGACGCCGGGGGCGTCGACGGGTCCGGCTCCCCGGAACGGCCGGCAGACACCGTCGGTCCACAGCTCCAGGTGATCGCCGGCGTTGTAGGTCGGGAATGTGGCGCACCCGAACCGCTCGGCGGTCGCCAGCAATCGGGTCTGGGTCGGCCCCACCCACTGACCGCCGTGGTCGAGTACCAGCCCGTCGTCGAGGCGCTCGGAGAGCGTCCGCCCGCCGACACGGTCGGAGCCTTCCAGCACGACGACGTCGATACCGGCATCGTGCAGGTCCAGTGCGGCCGAGAGCCCGGCGTAGCCGGCCCCGATGACGGCCACGGTCGCCGCGGCGGGCAGCGGGCCGGCAGGCGAACTGGGGGGAGAACTCGGGGTCATGGCGGCGAGCTTAATTATTAACTGGCTCACCAGTCAAGTATTTTCGTGATGTGCGCCAAGCGGTTGACAAGTAGTGGCGGCCGCCACACACTCTTTCTAAACTGGCCCGCCAATCAGAAATGAGTCGCTGTGCAAACTACCCCGCTGGATCAACAGCTCCAGGAGCGGCTGACCCTGATCGATACCGGAGACCAGACGGATACCACGCTGGCTGACCTGCCCCTTCGCGATTTTCTGTTGGCGGTCATCATCCTGGCCGTGTCGATCGCCGCACTGATGTGGTGGGCGTACTGATGACCGAGACCGCACGCCGGGGACTGCCGGCAAGCAACACCGCCACCGAACCGGACCCCACCCTCACCGATCTGCCGCTGCTCCCCCGCGAACGGATCTGGGGTTTCTGGCAGCACTCGTCGGTCAATGTGGGCCTCGCGATCGCCACCTGGGCCTTCCTGCAAGGCGCCGCCGTCGCCTACTACGTGGGGCTGGCCCAGGCCATCGCCACCATCGTCATCGGGTACGGCCTCAGCGTGCTGGCGGTGGCGCTGGCGCCGTGCATGCCGTCGGTGAAGTACGGCATCGAGCAGTTCGTCGGGCTGCGCAGCACCTTCGGCGAGATCGGCGCCCGGGTGGTGATGGTGGCGGTGTCCACCGTGCTCGCCGCGGCCTGGTCGGCCGTGCTGGCCATCATGTTCGGCCACGGCATCGTCATCGTCGTCAATCAGTTGTTCGGCATCGAACTGTCCCAGACAGGTGCAGCGGCAAGCCTGCTGGCGCTGGTCGCCATCGCGGTCTCGGCGCTCATCCTGGTCCGCGGACCTGTCTCGGTCGAAACCGTCTGCCGCATACTGGCGCCCATGCTGATGGCCGTCCTGGTCGGCATCATCATCATCGTCTTCACCGACAACACCTGGTCGGAACTCATGGCCTTGGCCCCCTTGGGTGGCGTCAGCGAGGACAACCATCTGAGCTTCGTGCTCGCCGTGGAGCTCAGCATCGCCGGCGGTTTCGCGTGGTGGCCCAACCTGGGCAACCTCGCCCGCCTCACCCGGAGTTCACGCGCGGCGTTCTGGCCGAACTGGGTCGGTGTCTTCGGCGCCTCGGTGGTGGCGGCCGTGGTCGGCTCGATCGCCGCGCTGTCACTGCAGATCGAGGAACCCACGCAGTGGTTCATCCCGCTGGCCGGTGTCGTCATCGGCATGGTGGCGCTGGTCATCGTGTGCTTTGCGAACATCACCGCGATCCTGTCCCAGGGCTACGCCTCGATGGTGGCGCTCAAAGGCGGTGGCGGGCGGCTGTTCCGCGCCGCGGCCTGGCCGTGGCTGGTCGCCGCGATCCTCGGCCCGGCCGCGATCCTGGTGTTCTTCCCGACCGCGGTGTACGAGAACTACGGACGCTTCCTGTCCTGGGGTGCGATCGTGCTGGCCCCGCTGTGTGCGGTGCAGATCGTCGACTACTTCATCCTGCGGCACCGTCAGCTCAGCGTGCGCGACCTGTTCCTGCCCGCCGACCAGTCGGCCTACGGGTACTGGAAGGGAGTCAACTACGTGGCCTTCGCCGCGGTCGCAGCGGGTGCGGTCACGTATTCACTGCTGCTCAATCCGGTCACCTATGAACCCAGCGCGCTGTTCCGCTACACCACCGCGTCGATACCGGCGTTCGTCGTCGCCGGCATCATGCACTACACGCTGACCCGGCTCGTGGTGCAGCGCCTCGGCATCGGTGGATATCCCCTGCGGCACAACACCGCTCGATAGGTCAGCCGCCGGTGCCGGTATCCCGGCCCGTGTTCTGATACCCGGCCACGAGCTCAACGCTGTCCCCGACATCCACGGTCACGACGTCCTCCTGGGGCTGCTCGAAGAAGGGCAGCTCCAGCAGGCCGTGGAAATCGCCGGTGTCGACGAAGGTGTGGGCGCGGGCGAACAACGGTTGCACGTCGAACACCCGGACCCGCAGCTTCTCATGGCTGAGTCTGCCGAGTTCCCTGCCGGATTCGGGATCGGTGATCACCTGGCCGGTGCCGGACTGCACCGCGAAGATCATGCCGACCGCGAGGCCGCACTCTGCCCCGCGGTTGATGACGAGCGTGTAGTCGTCCTCGATCAGCGCGACCTTGCCGGTGATCGGCTGCGCATTCACGAAGCCGCCAGGGAATTGCTCTCTGACATGGCCATTTTGGCGGCCGACCCGGCCTGGATGCGGGGTCGCAGGCGGTACGCGTCGACCTGGACGGGCGCGTTGTCACGGTCGGCTTCGTCCTGTTCGGTGCCCAACGCGAGTTCGACGGCCGTCTTCGCCTGGAAGAGCGCGATGACCGCCTGCTGATGCCGTTCGGATCCCAACGAGTTGAGCGCCAGCGTCAGCTTCTTGTCGACGTAGACGACCGAGCGGGACAGGTCGGACTCGGTAGCCGCCGGCTCGGCAGGACTCCTGTTGAACCAGCGGTGCCCGAGCGCGCCGAGGGCGATCGAGCAGACCGGAACCACGACGACGCTGCACATCAAGCCCAGCGTGCCGGTCGCGGCGATGGAGCCCACGACGCCGAGCAGCATGCCGATGGCGACGACGGCCAGCACCTGGAGGGCAGCCGGTACCGCTTCGATGGCGCGCCAGATCCGGGCGACGAGGTGCGCGGAGAATCGTGCGACACCGGCGACCGCCTTGCCGACCGCCGATGCGGTCGTGGCCGTTGCCGTGGCGACGGTGCGCCCGAAGTCGTCGACCTGTTTGCGGCTCATCGGAGCCTTCGGCATCGACCACGCGCGCTGCTGCGCCGCGGGCTGCTCGGGAGCAGGAGCCGCGGCCTCAGCAGCGGTCGGGGCACCGGGCTGCGGGTTGGCAGCCTCGGCGGACGAGTTCACATTGATCACATTTGCATCAGCAACCACACCCGTATCATCCCCCGACGGGCGCTCGATCAGCCCGTGGCGCGCCGTCTCAGAGACGAATCCACTGGCCGAGGAACCAGAATCCCCAGCCGTCGCCATTGCCCGCGCGCATCGGTTCCACCCGCTGACCGTTGTGCATGAACGGCTGGTGGTCGTTGCGGGCCTGGTCGATATTGCGTCCCTGCCAGTTGTTGTTCTGCGGCGCGTTGTTGTTGTTCTGCGGTGCGGGAGCGCAGGCCTGCGCGTTCGGCTGCCCGCAGGGACGGCCGGGATCGGCGCTCGCAGTGCCGAGGCCCACGCCGAGCAGACCCGCCAGGGCGATACCGCCGGCGAGGATCGGGGCGGCGGTCCGACGAGTGAGCAACATGGGCGACTCCATTCATTCGTGTGTGTTCACGCGGCACCTCACCGCCACACGAGAAAGACGCTATGGCCGCCGATTGGGTCGCCACTGTGGTGACGTTAGGCGCCCGCTGTGCATTCGATAACGGAACGAAATACGTTCGGCCACAGTCCTATTGAGTACTATCGACCGTCTACACCCGGCGCGGGTGAGGCCGGGTAGGTCGGCGGGATCACATAAACGGGGCCGGCCGGGCGGTAGCCGTCATCCGGCTGGTTGAGTAAGGGCGGCTGCAACGGCGGTGGCGGCGCACAGTCGGTGCCGACCAGTTCACACCATCGGGCTTCCACGCCACGGGTGAAGTTCTCCTCGGCGCAGCCGGCCGTGGACAACAGGATCAGCGAACCCACCAGAGCCGCCGGAAACGTCCGCACAGTCGATCCCCCTCTTGCGCCCGGGCCTCCCGACGGCAATGGTTACACGCCCGTGGCGATCTGCGGGAATCTGCGGTTGATCCCGTCGATCATGCCGTGCAGCTGGTAGAGCTCCTTGCGCAATTGCGCGGTGTTGACGCGGTGGGGGCGGGCCGGCGATCCGACGGGCCTGCGAGCGACCCGGGCCTCTTCGTCCTCGATCTTGCGCGAGGTGTCTTCGACCTGTTCCCACAGCGCCCCGAGCAGCAGCCGGGCCTGCGCGATGTTCGCGGATTCGTCTGTGTCGTTCTCGGCCATCGGGGTCATCGTCGCACCCGCGGGCCTGCGGGCGCCAACGGACGCCGAAGAGCTCTCTCAGCGTGCACCCCAAAGCAAGTAGGCGAATACTCACCCCTCTGCGGCCGGCTACCCGCACAATCCGACTGTCGACGGGCTCTGCCGGTCCTCGACATCAGCGACGGGCTTCGCCGACCGAGGAGAACATCGTGGCGCGTTTCAGCCGACTGGGCGTCCTGACCCTGGCCATCTCGCTGGTGCTGGGAACGACGGCACTCGCCGGACCCGCGGGCGCAGGGGCCGTGACGGCATTGATGATGGGCGGAACGTCTCAGCCGTACCCGGACCGGGTGAACGGATACATGGACTCCACGGCCCGTCGTTACCTCGACGCCGTGTCGGACTGCACGATCGACGCCTGCAATCGGCTGCCCACCTACATTCCCAACGAGGCCTCCCCGCTCTTCACCTCGGGCATGGCGTTCGGCCCCTCGGTGGCGGTCGGCACCGGTCTGCTCGACACCGCCGTGCGCACGGTGCTGGACCAGACCGATGAACAGATCATCGTTTTCGGTAACTCACAGAGCGCAACGGTCGCCATCGAGGTGAAGCGGGCACTGGCCGCGGACCCGGACATCGATACCGACCGACTGCACTTCGTCGTGATCGGGAACCCGAACCGGCCCAACGGCGGGTTCATGCAGCGCTTCTTCCCGGCTGTCGTGCCGATCTTCGAATACAAGCCGACGGGCACACCGGTCAGCAACACCGGGATAGCCACCACCGACATCTCCTTCCAGTACGACATCGCCGCCGACTTTCCGCGATACCCGGGCAATCTGCTGGCGGTGCTCAATGTCTTCGCCGGTCTGGCCGTGCACGGCGCGTACGACGACAAGGTGAACCCGAACGGCTACACCGAAGAGGAGCTGCGCGCCGAGATCGACAACCTGAAGAATCGGGTCATCGTGGGCGACACCACGTACATCACCATTCCCACCAAGGTGCTGCCCCTGGCGCAGGCGCTCCGCGGTGTCGGCTACACCACCGGCACCAGCGCGTTGCTGACGCCCTTGGCCGATCTGCTCGAGCCGGTGCTGCGGGTGATCGTCGAACTCGGGTACGACCGCACCGTTTCGCCCGACCAGCAGCAGTCGTTCGGTGCGTTTCCCAAAGTGAACCCGCTCAAGGTCGCGCGCGATATCGGCGCCGCACTCGGTCTCGGGTTTCGCAATATGGTCACCAACCTGGCTGCGCGGCAACGAGGTGCCACGCAGGAGCAGGAGACCCAGGAACCGCTGATGAACGCCGCCGCGCCGAGTGCCGGACCCGCGGGTTCGCCGACACCCGGACCGGCGGCCGAAGATGAGCACCGTGCCGCGCGCATTCCGGCGGCCACCGGGCTGGCGGCCCGGCAGAGCAACCAGACACCGGGCATCGATTCGGCGCCCAGGGGCCGCCACGGGAAGCTCGGCGGCAGCGACCCCTTCGATCAAGAGACGTCGGACAACGAGGACGACCAGCCCGACGATGTGCCGGGTCTCGGCCTTTCAGACGACGACAGCGACTCGGCTACCGACAACGACGCCGACATCGATACCGATGCCGATGCCGCAGGTTCCGACAGCGACCCGGCCCCGCAGGACTCGGCTCAGCAGGGCGACGAGTAGCGCCGCCGGCGCCCGATCAGGAGCCACCCCGCGAAACCGGTGCGTGATTTGGATCACTCCTGGGTACTCAAGCCCGGTTGGCTTCACCCTGACGGCGTCGGAGGTTCACATGAGCGAAGCACCCACTCTCAAGAAGGCGCTCAGTCAGCGTCAGCTGACGATGATCGCGATCGGCGGTGTCATCGGCGCCGGGCTGTTCGTCGGATCCGGTGTGGTGATCGGCGATACCGGGCCAGGCGTCTTCATCACCTACGGGATGGCCGGGGTGCTGATCATCATGGTGATGAGGATGCTGGCCGAGATGGCCGTGGCGAATCCGTCCACCGGGTCCTTCGCGGACTACGCACGCAACGCGTTGGGGCATTGGGCCGGGTTCTCGGTCGGGTGGCTGTACTGGTACTTCTGGGTCATCGTCGTCGGGTTCGAGGCAATCGCGGGCGCCAAGATCATCCAGTACTGGATGGACGTCCCGCTGTGGTTGTCCGCACTGATCTTCATGGTGTTGATGACGGCGACCAACCTGTTCTCGGTGGCGTCCTACGGGGAGTTCGAGTTCTGGTTCGCCGGCATCAAGGTGGCCGCGATCATCGCGTTCATCGGGCTCGGCCTGGCGTTCATCTTCGGGTTGTGGCCGGACAAATCCGCCGACTTCTCCAACCTGACGAGTCACGGCGGATTCATGCCGTTGGGCTTCGGCGTGATCACGGTCRGCATCGTGACCGTCATCTTCTCCATGGTCGGTGCGGAGATCGCGACGATCGCGGCGGCGGAGTCTGCGGATCCGGAACGGGCGGTGGCCAAGGCTGCCAACTCGGTGATCCTGCGCATCCTGGTGTTCTACGTGGGCGCGGTGTTCGTGCTCGTGACCATCGTGCCGTGGAACGACGAGAACGTGGCCGCGTCTCCGTTCGTCGCGGCGTTCACCGAGATGGGCATCCCCTACGCCGACCACGTGATGAACGCCGTCGTGCTGACCGCCGTTCTGAGCTGTCTGAACTCGGGCCTCTACACCGCGTCCCGGATGCTCTTCGTGCTCGCCGCGCGCCGGGAGGCGCCACCGGCACTGGTGAAGGTCACCCGACGCGGAGTCCCGGCCAATGCGATCCTGGCGTCCTCGATCATCGGATTCCTGTGCGTCATCGCCGCGGCCGTCTCCCCCGACACCATTTTCGCGTTCCTGCTCAACTCCAGCGGCGCGATCATCCTGTTCGTCTACCTGTTGATCACCATCTCGCAGATCGTGCTGCGTTACCGCACCCCGGACTCCGAGCTCAAGGTCAAGATGTGGCTGTTCCCAGTACTTTCCATTCTCACCGCACTGGGGATCGTCGCGATCCTGGTGCAGATGTTCGTCGATACCGCCCTGCGGTCCCAATTGGTGCTCAGCCTGCTGTCCTGGGCGGTGGTCATCGTGCTCTTCGCGGCGAACAAGTGGTTCGTGAAAAAGCGTCCGTCCGCACCCGCCGAGGTGTCCACCGGCCCGCCGCACCGCGTGCTTGTGCTGGCCAATCAGACCGTCGACTCCGACGAACTGCTCGGGGAACTGGGTCGTATCGGCGCGGACCGGGACGCCGAGTACATGGTGGTGGTACCGGTCAGTCCCGTCGACACCGGAGCCGCGGCGACCCACGGGCCGCGTGACGTCACCGAAGCCACAAGGGAGGCAGCGCAAGCCAGACTCGACACCACACTGTCTTCGTTGCAGAGCCAAAGCCTGCAGGCGCAAGGAGAATTGGGCGACGAGCGACCGCTGCGCGCGCTGGAGCACGCCGTGGCACAGTTCCACCCCGACCAGATCGTGATCGCGACGCTGCCGCCGGAATTCTCGGTCTGGCAGCGCTTCGACGTGGTGGACCGCGCCCGCGCCCAGTTCAAGGTTCCGGTGACCCACGTCGTCGCGAAGTCCGTTGTGGCCGGGCAGGTTCCACAATGACGATCATCGCGGCGTTCAGTGCCAGCGGCCACGGACCGGCACCGCTGCACTTGGCGGCCCAGATTGCGCAGGCCACCGGAGAGCGCATAGTCGCGGCGGCAATCGTCGAGAGTCCGTCGCCGCGCAAGCCGGAGATGTTCGAGGTGGAGTACCTCAACCATGTGGGCAAACAAGCACACCAGTCGCTGCAGGCAATGGTCAAGCAGCTTCCCGATGACCTCGATGTGCAGCAGATCGTGCACCGGGCGTCTTCGGTGCCCGCCGGCCTGGTGGAACTCGCGGCTGAGGTGAGCGCCGACCTCGTCGTCGTCGGCTCGTCGTCGGCCGGCGCRCTCGGGAGGATTGCGCTGGGCAGCGTCACCGATCGGCTGGTCCACACCGCGGCCGTTCCGGTGGCTATCGCGCCGCGGGGATATCCCGCCCAGCCGGGACGCATCGAACGCCTGACCGTGGCCTACGGCGGACGGGCAGACAATGTGGGATTGGTCGCGACCAGCGCGGAGCTCGCCGAGCGGTGGTCGGCGCGGCTGCGGATCGCGTCCTTCACCGTGCGGCCGGTGACCATGTTCAGCGGTTCCATCGAAGCGGGGGCCGAGGACCTCGTGGTCAAGCAGTGGGCACGAAGCACCCAGGAGGGCATCGCCGCCCAGTTGGAGACGGTGCGGTCGGGTCTCGGCGATGTCGACGTGGTGATCGGGGCCGGGGCCACGTGGCGTGATGCGGTGGAGGCCATCGAGTGGGGCGCGGGCGACATCCTGGTGCTCGGATCGGGTGCGGCCGGCCCGGTGGCGCAGGTGTTCCTGGGCTCGGCCGCGGCGAAGATCCTCCGGCACGCGCCGGTGCCCACGCTGATCATGCCGCGTCGGACGGCGCACTGACAGAACCGTTCCGCCGGCACGTACCGTCGTAGTCATGGTGTTTGCACGGGAACTGGGTGCGATCAGGAACGGCCTGGGGCGCGCGCTGTTCGGGTTGGTCGCCGGCCCCGAAGGACCGGACAACCGGGCCCGTATCCACGGGACGCCGGGACCGCGGTGGTTCGCCGAGGACCGCCCGATCCGCCGTGTTCATGGCGACGCCTCGATGTTCGTCGGCGGGTTGCGGGCACTGCTCCTGCAGTCGCTGCATCCGCTGGCGATGGCCGGGGTGGCGGAGCACTCCGACTACCGGGGCGATCCGTGGGGGCGCCTCCAACGCACCAGCACATTCCTCGCTGTGACGACGTTCGGACCAGCGGCCGACGCGCAGCGCGCCGTCGACAAGGTGCGAGGCATCCACCGCCGCGTCAACGGGGTGGCGTCCGACGGAACACCGTACGACGCGTCGGATCCGCACCTGCTCGAATGGGTGCACATCGCCGAGATCGACAGCTTCCTGACGGCACATCAGCTCTACGGCGCGCAACCTCTGGACCAGACCGGCCGTGACGAATACGTGGCCGATACCGCCCGCGTCGCCGAAGCGCTCGGTGTGCAGCACCCGCCCCGCACCGAGCTCGAGCTACGGGAGCGCATCGAGGCGTACAGACCGGAGCTGCGTAGCACGGCCGCGGCACGCGACGCCGCCCGCTTCTTGTTGTTGACGCCGCCGTTGCCCCTGCCGGCCCGCGCTCCCTACGGTGCGCTGGCCGCCACGTCCGTGGCGACGCTGCCGCAATGGGCGCGAAAGCCGCTGTGGTTGCCGTACTTTCCATCGCTCGACGCCACCGTGGCGAGGATGTCCGGGCGGGTGATGGTCGGCGGCATTCGGTGGGTGCTGGCGGCCGCTCACGACGACGAGCGCGCGACGACTTCCTAGATCAGCGCGGCCGCAAGAGCAGCGCCGAGCCGCCGGCCGGACAACCATGCCGATTCCACCCTCGGTGCGCCCGACGGGCACCATGCGTCCCCGCAGATCCCCAGCGGCCGGCCCGAAGTCACCAAGCCGAACTCGGCGTCCCCATGGATGCCTGCGGGCTTGGCGAAGGTCCAGCGGTGCGCGTGTGTCCACGCCGGTTCTTCGGTCATGCCCGTGACGCGACGCAGTGCCGAAAGCACGGGCGCCACAGCGTCATCCGGGTGGTCCAGGTGCATCCGCGCCCGCGCCGCCGTGGTGTGCGCGACGAGCACTGCCGCGCCGTCCCCGCGTCGGGCTCCGTCGTCGGCGACGAAGGATAGGTCCGGGTGGTCGTTGACGAATACGGCGTCGGCGAACGACCAGATGCGCTCGGCCCAGCCGATCGCCACGGAGATGACCGGTTCGTAGTCCACCCACTCGCACGCGTCGGGCGCCAGGCGCGCGGCCTGCGGGTCGGGCATCGCCAGCGCCACGGCGTCGTGGCTGAAATCATCCAGGGAATCAACTGTCGACGCCAAGCGGACGACGTCTTCGGGTAGTAGATCGCGCACCAGTGACCGCAACCCGGCCGGCGCCGCGAAGCGGATCGGTCCTGCGGTGACGTCGTGCCCACTCGCGGAGATCACGTCGAACGTGTCCGTCCAGGGGCGCGCGAGTCCGCGGGAGACCCATCCGTCGGCGATGGCGGAGAAGTCCGGGTCCTTGGCGGTGAAGTATGCGGCACCCATGTCGACGCGCCGTCCGTGCAGGGTGGGTGATGCCATGCGGCCACCCGGGGCACGGCCACGCTCGAACATCTCGACCGAGATGCCGCGCTCTCGCAACGCCTGCGCACATGCCGCGCCGGACAGACCCGCCCCGATGACCGCTACGCGTGGTGATGCCATGCCCGCGAGGGTAGCGGGGGCGGGCAGAAAGGGGCCACCAGCGTGATTGTTCAGATGATCAAGTGCCTGCAGGCAGTGCCCTTAGACCGTTCTCGGCGCCAAACACCATGCGAGTCAATGCGATACGCACGGATACCAATTCGCTGAGGAGATCGCGACCTGACCGCTCAACACCACCCTTGAGAGTATTTCGAAAAATTATCGCATCCGTCAGTTTGTGTCGTAGTGTTACTCAGTCAGGTGGACAGTCCTTGGGGGTTTGATGTTCGGCAATCAATTGGCATGGTCGGTCGCCGCCGTGAGCGTCGCGGTAGCAACAGCTGGCTTTGCATCGGCAAACACAGTGGACGAGGCTTTCATCTCCAGCATCGACGGCTATCCGGTCCCGTACTCGACAACCGGGAATGCGATCGAGCTCGGCCATACGGTGTGTGACCAGTTGGCTGCAGGACGGACTGTCGAATCTGTCGTGGTCGAGATCGGCGGCCCAGCCAACTGGACGATCGCGCAGAGCCAGTTCTTTGCCGACGCTGCCGTCGCGAGCTACTGCTCAGGTGGCGCACCGGCGGCGGCACCCATCGCAGCAGCGCCGCCACCCGTGGTTCAGGCTCCCCTGCCGATATACGCGCCCGCACCCTCGGCCTTGTACTTCTCGAACTGCAGTGCCGCCCGCAGCGCCGGGGCGGCGCCCCTATACGCGGGCCAACCCGGTTATCGAAGCGCCTTGGACCGCGACAGCGACGGTGTGGCCTGCGAGTGATCGCCGGCCACTGGCAGACATCGTCGGGTAGGCAAATGCCGGAAAGATTCCGAGCACTGGCTGAAATGCACTCATCTGAAAAGACCTGGTAGAGCGCCCATAGCCCGTACTCACGCGGGGTGCTGATGCGGCGTGCCTCGCGATTCGCCATCTCCGCAGAGCACGCAAACAGCGCTATTGCCAGCGGTTCCGGTGCCCCCAGTCGGACTCGAACCGACACTGTGCGGATTTTAAGTCCGCTGCCTCTGCCAATTGGGCTATGGGGGCTGCTCCGGAATCAGAGACTAGTTGCCCGCCATCGAGGCGCCCGCGCCAGCCGTCCGATACCGCGGCACGGCGCGGCGCCATGAAGCTAGTTCGGCGGCGCTGGTGGCGGTGGTTCATATGGTGTGTACCACCACCACTGCGCGCGTTCCCCGGTCGGACCTGTGCACGGTGGCACATCCGGTGGCGGCTTGGTGGGTGGTCGGGCCAGTGATCCGTGGGTGAGTGGTTCACCCTCGCTGTCGGTGACTCGTAGTGTCTCGGCGGGCCCGATGAGGGTGATGCCGCCGCGGTGATGCATCCGGTGGTGGAACGGACAGAGCAGGACCAGGTTGGACAGCTCGGTGGCCCCGCCGTTCTCCCAGTGCACGAGGTGATGGGCGTGCAGGCCGCGGGTGGCTCCGCAACCGGGGACGACGCAGGTGTGGTCGCGGTGTTCCAGGGCGCGGCGAAGCCGGCGGCTGATGGTGCGGGTGGCACGGCCCACCCCGATGGGCCGGCCGTGGCGCTCGAACCACACCTCACACGTGGCATCACAGGTGAGGTAGCGGCGATCATCCGCGGTTAATGTCGGTCCCAAATGCAGGGCGGCGACGGGTTTCTCGACATCGACGTGCACGACCACGGTGGTGTGCTGGCCGTGCGGGCGCCGCTCCACTGCGGTGTCCCAGCCGGCCTCGATGAGGCTCATGAACGCATCGACCCCGTCCGGGAACGGAGGCGCCTGCTCGGACACCCGGCTCTCGGCGTCGTACTGGCGTTTACTGCCGTCCTCGGGATCGATGCTGTCGGCCGTGTCGTGGTCGCGTTTCCAGTCCGCGACCAACGCATCCCGATGGGACTGGTGGGCAGCGTCGAACTTCGCGGCCTCGAGCTTGGGGAGCCGGATCCGGTAGGTGGTGTAATCGTCCTGCTCGATGCGGCTGAAGGAGCGTTTGGGTTCCGGTTTGACCTCGGGTTCGGGGCGTGGTTCCTGTTTGACCGCGGTGCGCAACTGATTCACCGTGGCGTACTGCACCAGCTCGGCATAGTGCTCATCGCAGCCCTGGCCGCCATGTTCGGCGATCACCCCGAGCTGATCGAGCGACACCCGGCCTTCCTGCAACCCCGCGACGCAGCGTTCAAGTTCATCGATGCGATGCGCGATGGCGACCATAGTCTCGGCGTTGCGCGGAGAGACGCCGGTTTTCCAGGCCACCAACGCTTCCAGGGAACGACACCCCGTGGCACCCCACAAACTGTTGCCGTCGCCGGCGCCCCTGCCGTCGATCTCGGCGATGATCTCCACCAACCGACCATCGAGAGCATTGCGCTGCCCGATCAGCTCACCCATCTCCTCGAACAACACCTCGATACGCCACACCGGAGGTACGTGTTCGGCGTAAGGGGTTGTGGGAGGCGGCATATCACGATTCTAGAAGAGAGGTCCGACAAGTTCTGGCCACAGTCGCGACAACTTCAGGACCGACGGAAGACGTCAGAAAAGCGGCCGGAACCGTCAAGATTGTGTAGGGAGCGGCCCAGTCCACCCGATCGCGGCGCACCGTGGAACGATGACCCACACCTCTGAAGGCGACAGTGTGCTGCGACGGCTGTGGCACCGAGCCCTCGATGGCGATACTGCTTGGGGCTCAATGTCCGTCCGCCCACAACGCTGGGGCGCCACCTCATACCGGATCGTGATCTACCCACCCGGTGTGAGCGTCGAGGAGCGCCGCCGGGTGCGGATATGGCGCGGCTTTCCGGAATGGGGTGCGTTGCTGTGGTTGGCCGCGGCCGCCGCCCTGTCCGGGCTCACCGACCCGGGCACTGCCGCCGCGATCGCCACAGCCGCGGCGTTGTCCGCCGKAGCTACCTCGTTCGCTCGGGCAAAAACCCTCCGCAAGCAGGTGCACTCCGCGGAAGTGACGCTGCCGTACCCGAATTCGGACATCACCGTACTGGTCCGTGCACGCCTGATTGAGAGCATCGGCACCGCCATGACCGACGCCGACAGCCAGCTCCGTGACGGGGAGCTGTCCCCCAGCGATCACGAAGCCATGTGGTGGCGGGCTTATGACCAACTCGAACGCGAGACCGTCATGCCGTCTGTCGGACGCTACGGAGTCATCAGATGATCGACCTGCTGGCCGCCCTCATCCTGCTCGGTGCACCGGCCGCCGCCCTGTTCGCCGTCCGCTGCGCCATCCAGCGACAGTTCCGCCGTGAGCGCGACGGAAATGCGCTCAGCTCGTCGGCGGCTCATAATGGACCTCGGGGTGCTCGCGAGCCCAATCTCGTTGCTGCTCGGCCACCTTACGGTGAGTTCGGGCCAGCCAGGCCAAACCTCCAGCCATCAACACAGCCGCTACCACCACACCGATAATGCCTGCGGTCACCGAGCTGTTGGCGAACGAGAACAGACCGATGACGAGCGCCAGTACCCCGAGACCGACGGCTATCAATCCGGGTGAATTCTTGCCCGCTTTCATCGTCTCGCCAGCGTGCTGACGAGTGGTGCGGGCGTGGTCGACGGGGTCGCCGGAATGATCGGGCATATCAGTCTTTCCTGTCGTGCTACTTGTAGGCCGGGTATGGGGACTGCTTGAGCGCCCGCGCGAGATGCACCGCGTTACGCGCGGCGGCCGCGGTGGTCGAGGCTGCAGACCAGGGCCAGGGCACGAATTGGGTCACGCCCCATGAGGTACCCGAGACGACGCGGACCCAACCACGACCGGGCGCTACCTCACGGCGCTTCGTACACCGAGACGTCGACGGGCGTACCGGTCACCATTTCGACTGCCGCGAAAATGAACTCGTCCTCGGTCATCCCGTTCTCGTCCGCCACCTGGGTCAGCGCCTCGTTGATCAGCGGGAATCCCGCGGCCAGGTCGARTGTCCAATCCGACCCGTCACGGACGAACTCCCAGTCCACCCCGGTGGGTTCACCGTCCACCAGCATCTGCGCATAGGCACGGTCCCCCTCGACGCGCACCTCCCCGAGGGTGTTGCCTTCCAGTGCGGCGGCGTCGATCATCCCCTCGTCCACGCCGTACACCAGCAGACCGGCGCCGTCCATGGCCGCGAAGTCGGGCGGCTCCTGCACCCGCAGCCGGGCGATCATCAGGCGGTCCATCATCCCCAGTGCCGAGATCTCCGCCGGTCCGGCGGTGCGCGCCAGCCGCACCACCTCGTCGTAGTGCGCGACGGTGGACGGACTGACCAGCGCCGGGACCACCGCTCCGTTCTCGGCGGCCACTTCGGCGCGATAGCTTTCGAAGGTGGAGCGCACAGCGTCGATATCGACCTCGGGATCCACCGGCTCGCCGGTGCTCGCGGCACTGACCGGCGACCCTTCGAGTTGACGCTCGCTTGCGCAGCCGGTGAACAGCACCACCGCCACCGCCAGGTACCCAGCCACCTGGTGCAGTCGCACCGGATCACCTCCGCGTCAGAGAGTATTTGCTATCGCAAACTCTAACGCCCCGGCACCGACGGCGCGAAGGTCACCGACGGCCGGGGTAGCCGCCATCGCGCACAACCCTCGTCGATGGCGTCGTCGACCGCGGCCGCGATCGCCTTCAACTCGGCCTTGTCGCCCTCCATCCAGACCGCCATCGGACCGCCGGTCAGGCTGATCCGGGTCAGCGCCGATCCGTCGGCGCGCAATTCTGCGATCCGGCCCAGCAGCCGCTCGGCGGCCGCACCCCAGTCCAGCGGCCCGGAAGCCTGGACATCGCAGTGCAATCCGATCACGGCCAGACAGCCCTGCCCCGGCACAGCGGGGCATTCGCCGTCGACGTGTACATAGGTGTCGTGATGTGCGCATGCCATCAGGACGTCGATGTGCTGTTCGCACGACACCACGAACCGGTTCACACCCCGATCCAGCGCACCCACGATGGGCTCAGCGGTCCCGCCGCAGCGCAGCACCACCTGCGCGGGGCGCACTCCGCACTGTCCCGTCAGGTCGAGTTCGTCACCGTCGCCGGCGTACACCGTCACACCGTGTGCCCGCACCCACGCCGCCACCGACGGATCGCTGAGCACTGCGGCGGGCAACCCACATCCGGCCAGGGGTAGCAGCCGCCTGATGGCCCGCATCGACACGGGCAGGCGGTGCCGCTGCGGCGTCGCGGGCATGTCGATATCTGTCATCAAACCGGTCTACGCGCACCTGCTGCGCAGTCCCTGTGCAGTTGCGCATACCCCGCACAGACACCGCCGGTGCATGGACACCGTAAAGATGCCCGCCGCCCGCGTAAAGGAACCGTCAACGCCCAGGTCAAACCCCGATCCGCGGGCATACGTTGGCGTCCGCAGCCCCCACTTCCGGAGGCTGCGTCAACGAGCGCAGGAGTGCTGATTCCATCGTGACAACTGCCCTGTCCACCGTCATCTACCTCGTGCTGACGGTGGCGATTTTCGCCCTGCTCGGCCTGGTGCAGCGATTGGTCGAACGGCTGTGAACTACGCCAATGCCATCGGCCTGGTGCTGGCGATCGCCATTGCCCTGTTCCTGGTCGCCGCCCTGCTCTTCCCCGAGAGGTTCTAGTGAGTACGACAACCGCGGGAATCGTCTTTCTCGCAGCACTGGTGCTCGCCCTGGCGGTGACGCACGCACCACTCGGCGACTACATGTACCGGGTCTACAACGGCGACAAACATTCTCGGGTGGAACGAGGCGTCTACCGCCTGATCGGTGCCGACCCCACGGCCGAGCAGACCTGGGGCGCCTACGCCCGCAGCGTGCTCGCCTTCTCCGCCGTCAGCATCGTGTTCCTGTTCATTCTCCAACTCCTGCAGGGCACCTTGCCGCTGCACCTGAACGACCCCGGCACCGAGATGACACCGGCGCTGGCCTGGAACACGGCCGTCAGCTTCGTGACCAACACCAACTGGCAGGCCTACTCCGGCGAATCCACGCAGGGGCACCTGGTGCAGATGGCCGGACTGACGGTGCAGAACTTCGTGTCCGCGGCCGTCGGCATGGCGGTGGCCATCGCTTTCGTGCGGGGCCTGGTCCGGCGCAGCACCGGTGACCTCGGCAACTTCTGGGTGGATCTGGTGCGCGGCAGCCTGCGGATCCTGCTGCCGCTGTCGGTGATCGGCGCGCTCGCCCTCATCGCCGGCGGCGCCATCCAGAACTTCGCCCTGCACGACACGGTCATCGACACCATTGCCGGTGCACAGCAGACCATCCCGGGTGGCCCGGTGGCCAGCCAGGAGGCCATCAAGGAACTCGGCACCAACGGCGGCGGCTTCTACAACGCCAACTCCGCGCACCCGTACGAGAATCCGACCACCTGGACCAACTGGCTGGAGATCCTGCTGATCTGCCTGATCCCGTTCGCGCTCCCGCGCACCTTCGGGCGGATGGTCGGCAGTAAGAAGCAGGGTTACGCGATCGTCGCGGCCATGGGAACCATCGCCACCCTGAGCGTCAGCCTGCTGATGCTGTTCCAGCTGCAGGCACACGGCACGGTGCCGACCGCGGTGGGCTCGGCCATGGAAGGCGTCGAACAGCGCTTCGGCGTCGCGAACTCCGCGGTGTTCGCCGCGACGACGACGCTGACCTCCACCGGTGCGGTGGACTCGTTCCACGACTCGTACACCAGCCTGGGCGGGTTGGTCACGATGTTCAACATGCAGCTCGGTGAGGTCGCGCCCGGCGGCGTTGGATCCGGGCTGTACGGCATGCTGATCCTGGCGATCATCACGGTGTTCGTCGCCGGCCTGATGGTCGGGCGCACCCCGGAGTACCTGGGCAAGAAGATCACCCCGCGTGAGATCAAGTTCGCGGCAACGTATTTCCTGATCACCCCGCTGCTGGTGCTCACCGGCACCGCACTGGCGATGGCCACACCGGGCCAACAGGCGGGCATGCTGAACACCGGGCCGCACGGGCTCTCGGAGGTGCTGTACGCCTTCACCTCGGCATCCAACAACAACGGTTCGGCCTTCGCCGGACTGTCCGTCAACACCGAGTGGTACAACACCGCTCTCGGCCTGGCCATGGTGTTCGGGCGATTCCTGCCCATCATCCTGGTGCTGGCCTTGGCCGGATCCTTTGCCGCTCAGGCCCGGACACCCGATTCGGCCGGGACGCTGCCCACCCACCGCCCACAGTTCGTCGGGCTGGTCGTCGGAGTCACGTTGATCCTGGTCGCCCTGACCTTCCTGCCCATGCTCGCGCTCGGGCCCCTCGCTGAAGGAATTCACTGATGTCCACTGCCACTGTCGATTCACCGGCAAGCCCGCACACCAAGACCACCAGAAACACCGTCCAAGGCGGTCTGCTGGACCCGAAGATGCTGTGGAAGTCGTTGCCCGACGCGCTGCGCAAGCTCAACCCACGCACGCTGTGGCGCAACCCGGTCATGTTCATCGTCGAGATCGGCGCGGCCTGGAGCACCGTACTGGCGCTGACCGAGCCCAGCTGGTTCGCCTGGCTGATCGTCGGATGGCTCTGGCTGACCGTCGTTTTTGCCAACCTGGCCGAAGCGGTCGCCGAGGGCCGCGGCAAGGCCCAGGCCGACAGCCTGCGCAAGGCGAAGACCGACACCCTGGCGCGGCGACTCACCGACTCCGGCGGTGAAGAGCAGGTCGCCGCACCGCTGCTGCAGCAGGGCGACAGGGTGATCGTGGAGGCCGGACAGACCATCCCCGGCGACGGCGATGTGGTGGAAGGTATTGCCTCGGTGGACGAATCGGCCATCACCGGCGAGTCCGCCCCCGTGGTACGCGAATCCGGCGGAGACCGGTCCGCGGTCACCGGCGGCACCACCGTGCTCAGCGACCGCATCGTCGTGAAGATCACCCAGAAACCCGGAGAGAGCTTCATCGACCGGATGATCGGCCTCGTCGAGGGCGCCAACCGGCAGAAGACACCCAACGAGATCGCGCTGAACATCCTGCTGGCCTCGCTGAGCATCATCTTCGTCTTCGCGGTCGCGACGCTGCAACCGCTGGCCATTTTCTCCAAGGCCAACAACCCCGGCGTCCCGGATTCGTTGTCGCTCACCGGCGACGGCATCACCGGCATCGTGATGGTCGCCCTGCTGGTCTGCCTGATCCCGACCACCATCGGCGCGCTGCTCTCCGCGATCGGTATCGCGGGTATGGACCGGCTGGTACAGCGCAACGTGCTGGCCATGTCCGGGCGCGCGGTCGAGGCCGCCGGCGACGTGAACACCCTGCTGCTCGACAAGACCGGCACCATCACCCTGGGCAACCGGCAGGCAGCGGCGTTCGTGCCGCTGTCCGGCGTCACCCCCGAAGCGCTGGCCGACGCCGCCCAGCTGTCCAGCCTGGCCGACGAGACTCCCGAGGGCCGATCCATCGTGGTGTTCGCCAAACAGGAGTTCGGATTGCGCGCCCGCACCCCCGGTGAGCTCGACCACGCCTACTGGGTCGAATTCAGCGCCACCACAAGGATGTCCGGTGTCGACATCACCGGACACAAACTGCGCAAGGGCGCATCCGGCTCGGTGGCCGAGTGGATCCGCGCCGAGGGCGGCACCGTGCCAGCAGAACTCGGCGATATCGTCGAGTCCATTTCCGCGGCGGGCGGCACCCCGCTGGCCGTCGGTGAGGTGCGCGACGGCACCGCCGCCGTGCTGGGCGTCATCCACCTCAAGGACGTGGTCAAGCAGGGCATGCGGGAACGCTTCGACGAGATGCGCCGCATGGGGATTCGCACCGTGATGATCACCGGCGACAACCCGATGACCGCCAAGGCGATCGCCGACGAGGCCGGTGTGGACGACTTCCTGGCCGAGGCCACCCCCGAGGACAAGATGGCGCTCATCAAGAAGGAGCAGGCCGGCGGCAAGCTCGTCGCGATGACCGGCGACGGCACCAACGACGCACCCGCACTGGCGCAGGCCGATGTCGGGGTGGCCATGAACACCGGGACGTCGGCGGCCAAAGAGGCCGGCAACATGGTGGATCTGGATTCCGACCCCACCAAGCTGATCGAGATCGTGGAGATCGGCAAGCAACTGCTGATCACCCGCGGCGCGCTGACCACGTTCTCGATCGCCAACGACATCGCGAAGTACTTCGCCATCATCCCGGCATTGTTCGTCGCCCTGTTCCCGGGCCTGGACCTGCTGAACGTCATGCGGCTGCACAGCCCGCAGTCGGCGATCCTGTCCGCGGTGATCTTCAACGCGATCGTCATCGTGGTGTTGATCCCGTTGGCCCTCAAGGGTGTCCGTTACACCCCCAGCAGTGCATCGAAGTTGTTGTCCCGCAACCTGTACGTCTACGGGCTTGGCGGGATCATCGCGCCGTTCATCGGCATCAAACTGATCGACCTGATCGTCCAACTCTTCCCGGGAATGTGACATGAACTTCGCCAATATCCTCCGCCAGCACACCGCGGCGCTGCGCGCGCTGCTGGTGCTCACCGTGATCCTCGGCATCGGCTACCCGGTCATGATCTGGCTGTTCGCCCAGCTACCCGGCTTGAAGGACAAGGCCGACGGATCGATCATCGAGGCCGGCGGAAAGCCTGTGGGCAGCAGCCTGATCGGACAGCTCTACACCGATGCCGACGGCAACGCGATGCCGCAGTACTTCCAGGGCCGGCCGTCCGCGGCCGGGGACGGGTATGACCCGATGTCCACCGGTGCGAGCAACCTGGGCCCGGAGAGCATCGTCGACTCCCCCGACAAGCCCAGCCTGCTCACCCTGGTGTGCACCCGCAGCGCAGAAATCGGTGCCCGCGAGGGCGTGAGCGGGGCCCGCCCGTTCTGCACCGACACCGGTGTCGGGGCGGTGCTCTCGGTCATCGGGGCCCGCGATGCCCGCGGCACCGTCGCCGAGCCGTCCCGGGTCATCAGCGTCAACCAGCTCTGCCCGGCGACCCCGTTCATCGCCGGCTACGAAGGGGTGGCCGTGGAATGCGCCGAACCCGGCGCCGACTACGCGATCGGCCAGATCGTCCCGATCCACGGTGGTACGACCGAGCCGGCGGTGCCCGCCGATGCTGTCACCGCCAGCGGCAGCGGTCTGGACCCGCACATCTCGCCCGAGTACGCGGCCCTGCAGGTGAACCGGGTCGCGGCGGCCCGCGGGGTCAGCCCCGAACGGGTGCGTGCACTGGTCGCCGAGCACACCGAGGGCCGCGCACTGGGCTTCATGGGCGAACCGCGGGTCAACGTGTTGCAGCTCAACCTCGCACTCGACGGCCTAGGTGGATGATGGGCAGGTGACCGACCGACCTAAACGCGGGGAGCTGCGCATCTACCTGGGCGCAGCTCCCGGCGTCGGCAAAACCTTCGCCATGCTCGGTGAGGCACACCGCCGGCTGGAACGCGGTACCGACGTGGTGGCCGCGGTGGTCGAAACTCACGGCCGCGCGAAGACCGCAGAACTCCTGGACGGCATCGAGGTCATCGCCCCACGCTTCATCGAGTACCGCGGCAGCCGGTTCCCCGAACTCGACGTCGCGGCGGTACTGGCCCGCCGGCCACAGGTGGTGCTGGTCGACGAACTGGCCCACACCAACACCCCGGGCAGCGCGAATGCGAAACGCTGGCAGGACATCGAAGAGCTGCTCGCCGCCGGCATCACGGTCATCACCACCGTCAACGTCCAGCACCTGGAAAGCCTCAACGACGTCGTCACCCAGATCACCGGCATCGAGCAGCAGGAAAAGGTGCCCGACGAGGTGGTGCGCGCCGCCGACCAGATCGAGCTGGTCGACATCACCCCGGAAGCACTGCGGCGCAGGTTGTCCCACGGCAACGTGTACTCCCCGGAGCGGATCGACGCGGCACTGTCGAACTACTTCCGGCGCGGTAACCTGACCGCGCTACGCGAGCTGGCGCTGCTCTGGCTGGCCGACCAGGTCGACGCTGCACTGGCAAAGTACCGCTCCGACAACAAGATCACCGCGACCTGGGAGGCCCGGGAGCGCGTCGTGGTCGCGGTCACCGGGGACAAGGAATCCGAGACCCTGGTGCGCCGGGCGTCGCGGATCGCCTCGAAATCCAGCGCCGAGCTGATGGTCGTGCACGTGGTGCGCGGCGACGGTCTGGCCGGGGTGTCCGCCCCGATGATGGGGACCGTGCGGGATGTGGCCGTCAGCCTCGGCGCCACCCTGCACACCGTCGTCGGCGACGATGTGCCCAGTGCGCTGTTGGATTTCGCCCGCGAGATGAACGCCACCCAGCTGATCATCGGCACGTCCCGGCGGTCGCGCTGGGCGCGCATCTTCGATGAGGGCATCGGCGCGACGGTGGTGCAGAACTCCGGGACCATCGACGTGCACATGGTCACCCACGACGAGGCCCGCGGCGCTGCGCGCACCGGAAAAAGGACGTGGCAGCGCCACGCACTGTCCTGGCTGGCCGCGGTGGTGGTGCCCTCGGTGCTGGTCGCCGTCGCCGTCCTGGTGCTCGACCCCTTCCTGGGGCTCAGCGGTGAAACCGCACTGTTCTTCATCGGGGTGCTCGCCGTGGCACTGCTGGGCGGTGTCGCGCCGGCGGCGCTGTCGGCCTTGCTGTCCGGTCTGCTGATCAACTACTACCTGGCCGAACCCCGCTACACCTTCACCATCTCCGAACCCGACAGCGCCATCACCGTCGTGGTGCTGCTGGTGGTCGCGGTGGCGGTCGCCGCCCTTGTCGACGGGGCGGCCAAACGGGCGCGCGAAGCCAGGCGCGCCTCGCAGGAGGCAGAGCTGCTGGCACATTTCGCAGGTTCGGTGCTGCGCGGCGCCGACCCGGCCGCCCTGCTGGACCGGGTTCGCGAGGTGTACTCGCAGCGCTCGGTGAGCCTGCTGCGGGAGCGCGCCGGCACCGCCACCGTCGTGGCGTGTGCAGGCACCGATCCGTGTACCGATGTCGACACCGCCGACACCGCCGTCGAGGTCGGCGATGACGAGTTCTGGCTGCTGCTGGCCGGGCGCCGGCTGGCCGCCCGCGATCGCCGGGTGCTCGGTGCCGTCGCCAAACAAGCCGCCGGGCTGGTGCGGCAACGCGAGCTGATCGAAGAGGCCGGCCGGGCCGAGGCGATCGCGCGCGCCGACGAGCTGCGCCGTTCGCTGCTCTCGGCGGTCAGCCATGATCTGCGTACCCCGCTGGCCGCGGCCAAGGCCGCGGTGTCGAGCCTGCGCAGCGAGGACGTCGGCTTCTCGGCAGAGGACACCGCCGAACTGCTGGCCACCGTGGAGGAATCGGTCGACCAGTTGACCGCGCTGGTGGGCAACCTGCTGGACTCGTCGCGGTTGGCCGCCGGCGTGGTCCGCCCGGAGCTGCGCCGGGTGTATCTGGAGGAGGCGGTTCAGCGGGCGTTGCTGGGAATCAGCAGGCGGACAACCGAGTTGGTGGACAGAGTGAAGGTCGAGGTCGGTGACGCGGTGGCGCTCGCCGATGCCGGGCTACTGGAGCGGGTGCTGGTGAACATCATCGACAATGCGCTGCGCTACGCGCCGGCCAGTCTGGTGCGGGTCAATGCCGGACGCGTGGGCGACCGGGTGCTGATCAACATCGCCGACGAGGGCCCGGGTATCCCGCGCGGCGCCGAAGAGCAGCTGTTCGCGCCGTTTCAGCGCCTCGGCGATCAGGACAACACCACCGGCGTCGGGCTCGGTCTGTCGGTGGCAGGAGGCTTCGTCGCCGCCATGGGCGGGACCATCGCGGCCAATGACACCCCCGGCGGCGGGCTGACAGTCGTCATCGATCTGGCGGCACCACAGTGACGCGGGTGCTGGTGATCGACGACGAACCGCAGATCCTGCGGGCACTGCGGATCAACCTGTCCGTGCGCGGCTATGAGGTGACCACGGCGGCGACCGGCGCCGACGCGCTGCGGGCGGCCGCCGACCACCGCCCCGATGTGGTCATCCTGGACCTCGGGCTGCCCGACATCTCCGGCATCGAGGTGCTCGCCGGGCTGCGCGGCTGGCTGACGGTGCCGGTGATCGTGCTCTCGGCGCGCACGGATTCCTCGGACAAGGTGGAGGCACTCGACGCCGGCGCCGACGACTACGTCACCAAACCGTTCGGCATGGACGAGTTCCTGGCCCGGTTGCGGGCGGCGGTGCGGCGCGCAAGCAGCACCACCGAGGACGACCTGCCCGTCATCGAAACTTCCTCGTTCACTGTCGATCTGGCCGCCAAGAAGGTCACCAAGAGCGGCGTCGAGGTGCATCTGACCCCCACCGAGTGGGGCATGCTGGAGATGCTGGTGCGCCACCGCGGCAAGCTTGTCGGCCGCGAGGAACTGCTCAAGGAGGTGTGGGGGCCCTCCTACGCCAAGGAGACCCATTACCTGCGGGTGTACCTGGCCCAGCTGCGGCGCAAGCTCGAGGTCGACCCGTCGCACCCCAAGCATCTGATCACCGAGGCCGGGATGGGATACCGCTTCCAGGAGTAGCCGCACGAGGGATGATGGTCAGGTGAGCATCCTCGGCCGAAAACGCGCAGACCTGCGCATCTACCTGGGTGCCGCGCCCGGTGTGGGTAAGACCTATTCGATGCTCGGTGAGGCGCACCGCAGGATGGAGCGCGGCACCGATGTCGTCGCCGCGGTGATCCAGACGCACGCCCGCCGCAAGACCGCCCAGCAGCTCGCGGGCATCGAGGTCATCCCGCCGACGTACATCGAGCACGAGGGCACCCGGTATCCCGAACTCGACGTCGACGCGGTGCTGGCCCGGCGGCCACAGGTGGTGCTCGTCGACGATCTCGCCCATGCCAACACGCCGGGCAGCCGCAACGCCCATCGCTGGCAGGACGTGGAGCTCTTCCTCGACGCGGGGATCACGGTGATCACCACCGTCAACGTCCAGCACCTGGAGAGCCTCAACGACGTGGTCAGCCATATCACCGGCACCGCACAGGCCGAACGCGTGCCCGACGAGTTCGTCCGCGCCGCCGACCAGATCGAATTGGTCGACATCACCCCGGAAGCGTTGCGGCGCAGGATGGCTCACGGCAACGTGTACCCGCCCGAGCAGGCCGCCGCGGCGATGGAGGACTACTTCCGGCCCGGCAACCTGACCGCGCTGCGACAGCTGGCGCTGCTGTGGCTGGCCGATCAGGTCGACACCGCCCTGGCCAAGTACCGCACCGACAAGAACATCACCGACACCTGGGAGGCCCGCGAACGTGTGGTGGTGGCGGTGTCCGGCGGACCCGAGTCCGAGACCCTGGTGCGGCGCGCCTCACGGATCGCGTCCCGGTCCGGCGCGGACCTGAAGGTGGTGCACGTCATTGCGGGCGACGGGTTGATCGCCATCTCTCCGCAACAGAAGAAGGTCGTGCGCGAACTCGCCGCCAGTCTCGGCGCGACGATGCACACCGTCGTCGGCGAGGACGTCGCCGCCACCCTGCTCGATTTYGCGCGCAGCAACAACGCCACCCAGGTGGTGCTGGGCACCTCCCGCCGGTCACGGTGGGCGCGGATGTTCGACGAAGGCATCGGCGCGCAGGTCATCGCACAGTCCGGCAATGTCGACGTTCATATGGTCACCCACCCCGAGGCGCATACCGGGGTCTCGTGGTCCCGGCAGTCGACGGCGCGGCGGCGCGTCCTGTCATGGCTTGTCGCACTGGTCATTCCGGGGGTGACCTGTGCGGTGACGACGTGGTTACCGGCCGGCGCGCTGGGCATCGGCGGTCAGAGTGCGCTGTTCTTCACCGGCGTGCTGCTGGTGGCACTGCTCGGCGGGATGGGCCCGGCCGCCCTGTGCGCAATGCTCTCGGGCCTGCTGCTCACCTACTTCCTGGTGAGTCCCGTGCACAGTTTCACCGTCTACGACTCCGACAGCGTCGTCACGGTGCTGGTACTGCTGCTGGTTGCGGTGGCGGTCGCAGCGCTGGTGGACCGGGCGGCCCGCCGCGCGGCCGAGGCACGGCGCGCCTCGCAGGAAGCCGAACTGCTGGCCCTGTTCGCCGACTCGGCGTTACGTGACGCCGATCTGATCCTGCTACTCGACCGGCTCCGGGAGACGTATACCCAACGCGCGGTGAGCATTGTGGCCGCCGAAGGCAATCTGATGGCCTCCGTCGGCCCGGATCCGTGCGCGGACGTCGACGCCGCCGACACCGCCATCGAGGTCGGTGATCACGAGTTCTGGATGTTGATGGCGGGCCGGACGCTGACGGCCCGGGACCGCCGCGTGCTCAGCGCCGTCGCCGAACAGGCGGTGGCCATGCTCAAGCAGCGTCATTGACTCAGTCGGCGTAGTTGGCGGCGAAGGCGCCCGGCGTCATCCCGGTGACCCGCCGGAAGTCGCGGCTCAGGTGGGCCTCGTCGGCGTAGCCCAGGTCGGCGGCCACCGCCGCGATCGTCGTCGTCCCGCTGCGCAGCCGCCACGTCGCGTCCTGGATGCGGCGGCGGCGCACCAGCCACTTCGGGGTCAGCCCCACCCGGTGCCGGGTGAGCCGCTGCAGCGACCTCTCCCCGATGGCGAAATGCGCGCAGACATCGGCGACGCGAGTCACGTCCGGGTTGTCCTCCACATAGGCCACCACCTCATTGATCAGCAGGCCCTGCTCATCGACCGGTAGATAGCCGCGCAGGAAGTCGTGGTAGCGGTCGACCGCGGCGGATTGCGCCTGGGCCGCAGAGGGTTCGACCGTCATGATCGCCCGGATCTGCGCGGCCAGGGACTCGCCCGCCGGCCCGAACAGATCTGCCAACTCGATATGACTGTCGGTCCACTGCGACACCTGCCCGCCGGTGAGCAGGGCCCCGGCGGCAGGCTCGGACATGACCCCGGCGGCCCATCCGTCACCGCTCAGCGGGGTGCCGGCCAATCCCGACGCCGGGCCGTAGAAGCGTGCGTAATCGCCGGTGACCACCAGCAGGCACACCGGGTACTGCAGCACCCGCTGGGTGTAGACCTCCCCGGCCGGCACCTGCCAGACCGGCATCCAGAACCGCCGGACCAGCCCGGCGAATTCGGCGCTCGTGGTCGGCCGCGACATGTGGATGGCGGCGCGGTGCGCAGGGTCGAGCAGGTGGGCAGGCTCGGCCGCGACGGAGTTGTCGGGTTTGTCCAATTCGCCCACCGTCTCGCTGCCTATCGTCGGCTCATGACCGATTCGAGTGTCGCAGAGACCTATGACGAACTGGCCCAGGGCATGGCCGCGGTGATCGCGAGCCTGCGCGCCGAACAATGGGACAAGCCCAGCCCGTGTGAAGGCTGGACCGCGCGCGATGTGCTCGCCCACCTGATCGACACCGAACGCGACTATGTGACCGGGCACGGCCTGGCGCTGCCGGCGCGGCCCGATCTACATGATCCGTGCGCGGCCTGGTCCGCGCATGCCGGCGCCATGCGGGAACTGCTCGCCGACCCGGAGGTCCCCGCGCGCAGCTTCGACGGTCATTTCGGGCCGACCACCATCGGCGACGCACTGCTGCAGTTCTACGGGTTCGACCTGATCGCGCACCGATGGGACCTCGCCGCGGTCACCGAGACGCCCTACCGCTTCACCGAACCCGAGCTCGACAGCCTGGAGCAGAGCATCGCCGGCTGGGGTGAGGCGCTCTACATGGAGGGCATCTGTAAACGCGCCGAAACCCACAGCGGCACCGACCGGCAGACCCGGGTGCTGGCCGCCCTCGGGCGCACCGGCTGAAACTTCTCGGTGGTTGCAACCGCGTTGCAACGTGACGCAGATTACGGTTTGCCCTATGTCCGGCTATCGCGAACTTTTCGACGCCAGTATCACCGACCCGTCGGCGTTCTGGGCCGACGCCGCCAAGGGCGTCACCTGGACCAAGGAACCCACGCGGGTGCTCGACGACAGCAACCCGCCGTTCTACCGCTGGTTCCCCGACGGCGAGCTCAACACCTGCGCCAACGCGCTGGACCGGCACATTGCCGAGCGTGGTGACCAGGCCGCGCTCATCTACGACTCCCCCGTCACCGGCAGCAAGCGCGTCTACACCTACCGCGAACTGCTGGACCAGACCGCCCGGTTCGCCGGCGTGCTGCAGGGGCTCGGCGTCGCCAAGGGCGACCGCGTCGTCATCTACATGCCGATGGTGCCCGAAGCCGTCATCGCCATGCTCGCCTGCGCACGGCTCGGGGCGGTGCACTCGGTGGTGTTCGGCGGGTTCGCCGGCCACGAGCTCGCCACCCGCATCGACGACGCGCGCCCCACGGTGGTGGTCTCGGCGTCCTGCGGTATCGAACCGACCCGCACCGTCGAATACAAGCCGATGCTCGATACGGCGCTGCGGCTGGCCGAGCACTCCACGCCCAAGTGCGTGATCCTGCAGCGCGAGCAGCATCCGTGCGAGCTGGTCGAGGGCCGCGATGTGGACTGGGCGCAGGCGATGGCCGCCGTGCAACCGGTCGAGCCGGTGCCGGTGGCCGCCACCGACCCGCTCTACGTGCTGTACACCTCGGGCACCACCGGCAAACCCAAGGGCATCGTCCGCGACAACGGGGGGCATGCGGTCGCGCTGCTGTGGACCATGCGCCACCTCTATGACATCGAGCCCGGCGAAGTGTTCTGGGCCGCTTCAGATGTCGGCTGGGTGGTCGGGCACTCCTACATCGTGTACGCGCCGCTGCTGCTGGGCGCGACGACCGTCATCTACGAGGGCAAGCCGGTCGGCACCCCGGACGCCGGCGCGTTCTGGCGGGTCGCCGCCGAGCACAACGTCAAGGCGTTGTTCACCGCGCCGACCGCGATCCGGGCCATCAAGAAAGAGGATCCCGACGCCAAGCTGCTGGCCGACTACGACCTCTCGAATCTGAAGTACCTGTTCCAGGCCGGGGAGCGGCTGGACCCGGGCACCTACGAATGGGCCTCGGAGAAGCTCGGCATCCCGATCATCGATCACTGGTGGCAGACCGAGACCGGCTGGGCCATCGCCGCCGACCCGATGGGCGTGGAGAAGCTGCCGGTCAAACCCGGCTCGGCGACGGTGCCGATGCCCGGCTACGACGTCCGGGTGCTGCGCCTCGACGGCTCGGAATGCGAACCGGGCGAAGAGGGTTCGATCTGCATCAAGCTGCCGCTGCCCCCGGGTACGCTGCCCACGCTCTGGGGCGAGGACGATCGCTACGTGTCGTCATACCTGACGGCATTCAAGGGCTACTACCTGACCGGGGACGGCGGGCACATCGATGACGACGGCTACCTCTTCGTGGTCGGGCGCACCGACGATGTCATCAACGTCGCCGGGCACCGGATGTCCACCGGATCCATCGAGGCAGTACTGGCCGGCCACCCGGCGGTCGCCGAGTGCGCGGTCATCGGGGTGGCCGACGAACTCAAGGGGCAGGTGCCGCGCGGGCTGGTGGTGCTCAAGTCCGGCTTCTCCCCCGACGGGGTGGCCGCTGAGCTGATCGACGCGGTGCGCAACGACATCGGCGCCGTGGCGAGCTTCAAGTTGGTGGATGTGGTTGCCGCCCTGCCGAAGACGCGGTCCGGGAAGATCCTGCGCAAGACCATGCGCGGTATCGCCGACGGCCGTGACGAACCGGTGCCGTCCACCATCGAGGATCCCTCGGTGCTGGAGGCGCTCAAGGAGACCCTGCACCCGTCCTGATTGAAGTCGCCGAAACTGTATTCCAGACGGCAAAGTGCGAGTGCACACCTTCTGGAATACAGTTTCGGCGCCGGGGCTAGAAGGTGATGCGCAGCTTCTCCCAGCCGCGCACCGTCGACGTCGGCGCCAACTGGGCGGTGTCATAGTCGATCTCCCAATCGGGGAACCGGTTGAGCAGTTCGTCGAGCGCGACCCGGCCCTCCAGGCGGGCCAGGTTCGCCCCCAGGCAGTAGTGCAGCCCCTTGCCGAAGGTCAGGTGGCTGATGTTGTCGCGACGGATGTCGAACCGGTCCGGTAGCCGGTAGCGGCGCGGATCGCGGTTGGCCGCGCCGAACAGCAGCAGCATCGCGCTGCCCGCGGGCACGGTCTGGCCGTAGGCCTCGAAATCCCTTGCCACCCAGCGGGCGACGTGCGGACCGGTGGGTTCGAAGCGCAGCGTCTCATCCACCACCCTGTTCAGCAGTGAACGGTCCTGGTGCACCGCGCGGCGCTGCTCGGGGTGTTCGGCGAGCACCTTGGCCAGCCAGCCGATGAGCCGGCCGGTCGTCTCATTGCCCGCGCCGGCGACGACCTGGGTGTAGTGCAGCACCTCCTTGCGGGTCAGCTTTCGGGTCACCCCCGACTCGTCTTCGAACTCGACGTTCAGCAGCGCGGTCATCAGATCGTCGGAGGGGTTCTGCGAGCGCCACTGGACGTAGTCGGCGTAGATGCGGCCATCGGCGATCTTGTCGGCATCGCGTACCTTCATGGGAGCGCCCGGTTTGGTGCGCAGGTTCGCGTCGTTGGCGTCGCGTACCCCGATCTGCTCGGATTCCGGTATGCCCAGCAGCATGCCGATGACCCGCATCGGCATCATGGCGGCCAGCTCGGCGATGATGTCGAAACCGCCGGAGCCTACCTGCGGGTCCAGGCAGCGCACGCAGAACTCGCGGATCTGATCCTCGATCGCGGCCATCCGGCGCGGGGTGAACACCCGCGACATCAATGCCCGCAGCATCGAATGCACCGGTGGGTCCTCGAACATCATCACACCATCGGGCATGTCGAAATCGGACTGCACCAGCTCCAGGATGTCACTTCGGCTGTTGGAGAACGTCTCCCAGTCCGAGAGCGCCTGCTCGACGTCGCTGTGCCGGGACAGCGCCCAGAACCGGTACTTCTCGTTGTAGTAGAGCGGCGCCTCGTCCCGCAGGGTGGCATAGGTGGGGTACGGGTCGTGCACGATCCCGACGTCATACGGGTCGTAGTACACCGTCACTTCAGGCAGCTCCCGGCGTCCACGGGCAGGGTCACCCCGGTGATGTAGCGCGCCTCATCGGAGGCCAGGAACAGCACGGCGTTGCTGATGTCCTCGACCTCGACCCAGGGGATGGGCAGCATGTGGAAGGTCCGGCAGATCGGCTCCAGGTCCGCCTGCCCCGGGTTCTCCAGGTCCGGGCGGAACATCCGGTAGGTCTTCTCGTTCATCAGCATCGGGCTGTTGACGTGGGTGGGGTGCACCGAGTTGACCCGGATCGAGTGGTGGCCCAACTCGACGGCGAAGGACCGCATGAGGCCGACCACCCCGTGCTTGGCCGCCACGTAGTGTCCGGTGTGCGGATAGGCCTTGGTGCCGGCCACCGAGGCGGTCAGGATGATGGATCCACCGCGTCCGCCCTCCAGCATGTGCGGCACGCCGGCTTTGACCGATTTCCACACCCCGCTGAGGTTGACGTCGATCATCTCCTGCCAGAGGTCTTCGGACATTCGGTCGAGTTTGACTCCGGTGGTGCCGATCCCGGCGTTGGCGGCGATGATGTCGAGCCGCCCGAGTTGTTCCACGCCGCTGTCGACGGCGGCCTGCACGGCGGCGGCGTCGCGGACATCCACCTCGGCGGTGACGATCCGGCGTCCGAGGTTCTTCACCAGGTCCGCGGTTTCGGCGAGATCCTCGGTGGTGGCCCCGAGGGCCGGCGAGTTCTCGAAGGTCTGGCAGATGTCGATGGCGATGATGTCGGCGCCTTCGGCGGCCAACCGGACCGCGTGGCTGCGGCCCTGTCCGCGCGCCGCGCCGGTGATGAATGCGACCTTGCCTTCGACCCGACCAGCCATGACACCGTCCTCAAGAAAAGTTTGGGCAGTCGCCCAACAGTTAGGCTGTGGCCATGTCTAGCAGCACCGCGGTAAAGCGGTCAAGGGACGGCGATTCAACCACACGCCGCGCGTTGATCCGGGCGACCGCCCAGATCATGCTGGACGAAGGCTATGCCGCGGCCACCTCGCGGCGGGTGGCCGCGCAGGCCGGGGTGAAACCGGCGCTGGTGCACTACTACTTCCCCAGCATGGACGAGCTGTACCTGGCCGTGCTGCAGGCCGGTGCCGAGGTCAACCTGGACCGGCAGCGCCAGACCCTGAGCGCCGATGCTCCCCTGCACGCGTTGTGGGAGCTGAACAACACCACCGGAGCCCAGCTCTGGATGGAGTTCATGGCGCTGGCCAATCACCGCAAGGCCATCGCCGGCGAGATCGCGGCCTACGCCGAGCGATTCCGCGATCTGGAGGAGGCCACGCTCAGCGCGGCGCTGCGCGCCCACGGCGTGGACACCGCGGCGTTCCCGCCGGTGGTGATGTCGATGATCGTGGCCAGCCTGGCGCGCATCATGGTGCTCGAAGAAGGACTGGGGATCTCCCGCGGTCACCGCGAGGCGAAATCCTTCATCGACGGCTACCTGAACCGGTTCGAGCTGCCCGGCAGGCCGGCTTAGAGACCGGCGCGTTCGAGAGCTTCTTCGTACTCCTCATCGGCGACCCGCTCACTCTTACCGGCGGCCACCGCACGTTCCCAGACGGCCACGACCTCGTCGGAGACCAGCGCGAACTTGGCGTCCCAGGTCTCGGAGTCGAACCGCCAGTAACCCGTGACGTCGAGCTGGTCGACGGTCCAGCCGGCACCACGCAAATACTTACGCACCGAACGTGATTCGGCGGCCTCGCCGGCGAACCAGCAGTACCCGCGGCCGGCGGGCATGTCGTACTCGCGGACCAGCCGGGCGAGCTCGCTGGCCGCATGGCCGTTGCCGGTACCCACCGACGCAATGACGGCGACGTCCGGGTGCGCGGGCAGGTAGGCCAGGTCCTCCTCGTCGGCCACCTCCACGATCGCGATGACCGGCATGCCGCCCGGCAGGCTCTCGATGATGCGGGCGGTGGCCGGCAACCCGGAGAGGTCGGCCACCAGCAGCTGCCATTCGGTGCTCGGTTCCGGGCGGTACCAGGACCGGGCGTGGTCGAGCCCGACGCGGTCACCCGGCGCGGCACCGGCGGCCCAGGTGGTGGCGACCCCGCGCGCGTGCAGCACGACATCGACCACGATGCGGTCGCCGTCGGAGTAGCGGACCGAATAGTTACGGCCCTCGCCACCCGAGTCCGGGAAGTAGATGCCGACGGCCGAGTCCCCGGCCTGTTTGACGTCGAGGACCTCGGGTTCCTCGACCCGCAGGGTGATCCGGCGCAACCGCTGGTTCAGGAGTTTCGCCTCGATGACGGATGCATGCGAAAAGCTCATGTGGATACACGCTAACTCAAAACACTCAGGCCGCGAGGTGTCCCCACATCGGGCTCAATTCCGTCCACGGACCGATGGCCGCGATCGTCCCGTCGACCAGCACGACCACCCGGTCGGCCTGTGCCAGCGCCGCGCGTTTCGACGACGCACCGAGCACGGTGATGCCGCGGGCCCGTAGTCCGGCCCACAGCGCAACCTCGGTCACCGCGTCGAGTGCACTCGAAACATCATCGGCGAGCAGCAGTTCCGGCTGCACGGCCAAAGCCCTGGCCAGCGCCAGCCGTTGCACCTGACCCCCGGACAACCGGACTCCGCGGTGGCCGACCAGCGCATCGGCGCCACCGGCCGCCTCGATGTCGCGGCCCAGCTGCGCGTCGGCGACGGCCTGCCCGATGTCGCGGTCATGGTCGAGACGGATGTTGTCGGCGAACGTCCCCGAGAGCACCCGTGGCACCTGCGCCACGTGCGCGGCCTGTCCGGGCCGCAGGAAGGTCTGGGCATCGTCGACTTCCACCCCGTTCCACCGGATGGTGCCGGTGTGGCCGACCAGACCGCACAACGCCGACAGCAGAGACGATTTGCCCGACCCTACCTGGCCGAGGAGCAGGACCAGTTCGCCTGCCTCGACGGTGAGATCGACGCCGGTGACGCCGCGGGTCCCGTCCTCGTGCACCGCGGTCAGCCGGCGAAGCTCCAAGCGGTGCAACGCGGTACGCGGTGCCCGGCCGGGAAGCGGGGCCGTTCCGGCCTGCAGGTCGACTCCGGCCGGTATGTCCATCAGGTCGGCGCCGCCGGCGAAGCGGGTGGTCTCCAGCTGCCAGGCGCGGGTTCCGGGCGCTCCGGTGACCACGGCTCCGGCAACGCTGCCGAAATAGTCGAATCCGGCGACCGCACCGGAAACCATTAGTGCCGCAGCCAGACTCCATCCGTCGAGCAGGTAGACGATCCACGCGGCGACCACACCCAGCTGCACCATCACCACCGGCACACCGAACAGGACCGACTCGATCCGGTGCTCACGCACCGCGGCCTGGACACGGCCCCCGTCCACACCATCGAGGTGTTTGCGCACATCGCCCGTGGACGCCGCGAGCTTCACGGTCCGCACGCACTCCAGCACCGAGACCAACGTGCGGCCGAAGTGCGCGCGGGTGGTGGACGCGGCCGCGGCCGACCGTCCTGCCATCGGGCGCCCCGCCACCGACGCGACCGCCGAGGCGACCATCACCGCCAGCAGGATCGCGCCCGCGATCGCCGTCCCGCTCAGGAACGAGGCGAACACGACGATGATCAGTCCGCTGACGACGTCGTTGCAGCGATCGGCGTAGCGCAGGAAGCGGTCGGAATCCAGCACCCGGGACACCACTTCGCCCGGCGGGGTCCGCTCCAGACGGTGCTGCCGGGTCTGGGCGTCCAGGACGGTCATCCGGATCCGCAGGGAACAGGCGGCCCACCACGGGACGAATCGACGCACCGCCCAGGCCAGGAAGAACGGTTCGGCGACGATGCTGACCACCGTGGCCGCGGTGAGCGCCACCGAGGTCTGGCCCTGCTCCAGGCTCTCGACCAGCCGGCCCCACACATACCCGCTGACGGCACCGGTCGCTCCCACCAGCCCGGTGACCAGGAACAGTGCGCTGCCCAGCAGTCCCCATGCCGGCAGGACGGCGACCATGCGGGCGATCCCGCGGGTCAGGCTGGACCCGGTGCCCAGGTCGGTGCCTACGGGCCGGTCACCCTGCCGCCGCACACCCCCGACCATCGTGTCGCTGTGTGCCGCAACGCTGCTGGGCGGCGTGGTGTCCGCGTGCCGCGCGCCGGAGGCATCGAGCAGCCGCCGGAACGGCCCGGGACGTGACTCCAGTTCGGCGCGCGGCCCCTGGTCGATGATCCGGCCACCGTCGAGCACGGCGATGTGATCGGCCCGCTGCACCGTGCTCAGCCGATGAGCGATCAGGATGCCGGTGCGGTCGGACAGCAAGCGATCCGCGGCACGGACCACCCGGTCCTCGGTGAGCGGATCCATGCGCGCGGTGGCCTCGTCGAGCACGACGACCCGGACGTCACGCACCAGCAGCCGGACGAAGGCCACGAGCTGCTCCTCACCCGCGGACAACGTGGTTCCACCCGGACCCAGCAGAGTGTCGATACCGTCGGGCAAGCTGTCGATCCACGAGGTGAGGTCGAGTTCGGCAACCGCCTTGAGTACCCGCTCCCGCGGCAGATCCGCGAACAACGTGATGTTGTCGGCCAGCGTCCCCGCCAGGATCTCGGTGCGCTGGGTGACCACCCCCACCGAGGACCGCAGCTGCTGCAGGTCGAGATCCAGCGCGTCGACTCCGGCGATGTACAGCGACCCGGGTTCGGGATCGACGGCCCGGGACACCAACGATGCCAGCGTGGACTTTCCCGAACCGGTCCGGCCGACCAGCGCGCAGGTCGTGCCCGCGGGGACATACAGGTCGATGTCGGCAAGCGCGAATGCGCCTTCGGTGTAGGAGAAGTGCAGGTCGGCGAACCGGATGTCGACCGCGGCCGCGGGAATCGGTTCGCCACCAACGGGTTCCGATTCACTGTCCATGAGCTGGCGGATGCGGATGACGGCGCCCATCCCCGCCTGCAACTCGGGTAGCTGACGGGCGAGCTCGGCGATCTCGTTGACCAGGGTGGCGCTGACCAGGAAGAGGGTGATCAGCTCGGCGATCTCGAGGCCGCCTCCGGATACCAGCGCCACGCCGGCCACGACGACACCGGCCAGCAGCGCGTGCAGCAGCCCGCCGGCGCGCAGGGTGATCCGCGATTCGACCGCCACCACGGCGCGGACACGCTGCAGCACGTGGCCAGAGAGCTCCGCGCACCGCCGGAGCAGGAAGGCCTGGCCGAGGCTGGTACGCAGATCATCTCGTGCGGCGATGCCCTCTTCCATCATCGCGGCATGTTCCGTCCAGGCGATTTCCTCGACCACCTTGCGGTCGCTGAGCTGACGCAGCAGCGGCCGGATCACYAGAACTGTCAGCGGCGCGACCACCGGAAAGATGAACCAGGCGGGCCACCAGGTCAGGCCGGCGACGATCCACATCGGCACGGTGGACACGAGCGTGCGCATGGCGTCCCAGAGCTGTTGGCGCGCCAGCGACCCGACCTCGTGGGTGTCGTCGTCGACGCGGTCCAGCACCTCCCCGACCGCCTGCTCCGAAAGACGGTCCAGGGGCTGATTCAGCGCCGCGGTGAGCAGGTCGGCCCGCAGTGCGCCCTCCGCGCGGTCCACGACGCCCGCCCAGAGGGTGCGTCCGAGAGTGTCGAGCACGGCATAGCCGAGCAGGCACGCGGCCAGTGCCGCGAGGGTGGTCCACACCGGCATCGCTGCCACCCGCCCGATGATCACGGTGCCCAGGGCCTGCAGGGTCGCGGCAATCGCCATCGCGATCAGGGCCGTTCCCGCGCCGCGCCGACGAAGACGGCGCCAGTCCACGGTGCGATCCGGATGCGAAGTCATCGCCTCGCAAGGTACGCGTCGCGTCAGTCGGCGGCCCAGGCGCGGCGGCGCAGCAGCCGTAACCCGTTGAGTGCCACGACGATGGTCGAGCCCTCGTGCCCGGCCACACCCAGCGGTAGGGGCAGGTACCAGAACAGGTCCCACATCACCAGCACCACGATGAAGGTTCCGGCGATGGCGAGATTCGCCAGCACCATCCGGCGTGCGCGCCGGGCCAAGGCCAGCACCGCCGGTATGGCGGCCAGGTCGTCGCGGACGGTGACCGCGTCCGCGGTCTGCAGGGTCAGGTCGGCACCGGAGCGCCCCATCGCGATCGACGCGTGGGCGGCCGCCATCGCCGGAGCGTCGTTGACCCCGTCTCCGACCACCAGCACCCGGCCGGGCAGTTCCCGCACCGTGGCCACCTTCTGATCGGGCAGCAGTTCGGCGCGCACCGCGGCGATGCCCACCTCGTCCGCCAGATGTGCTGCGGCCCCGGCATTGTCGCCGGTCAGCAGCACGGGTGGCTGCGTGGTGAGACCCGACAGGGCTCGCACCGCGGTCGCCGCGGCGGGGCGCGCGGTGTCGCGCAGCCCGATCACCCCGGCCACCGCCCCGTCGATGACGACGACGACCGCGGTGACGCCGGACCGCTCCATCTGGGCCGCCTCGGGTATCGCCGGACCCGGTGCGCCGGCGGGATTGACCACCTCGACGCGGTGGGTCTGCACCGTCGCCCGCACGCCGCGCCCGGGGACGGCCTGGAAGTCCAGCGCCCGCGGGATGTCGAGCCCACGGTCGCGGGCGTGCGCCACGATCGCACGCCCGAGGGGATGTTCGCTGTACTGCTCGGCCGCCGCGGCCGACCGCAACACCTCGCTCGACGTGGCGGCCACCACCCGGGGTGTCCCCGTGGTGAGGGTGCCCGTCTTGTCGAAGGCGACGGTGTCCACGGTGGCCAGTTGTTCCATTGCGACAGCCGATTTGACCAGCACGCCATGCCGTCCCGCGGTGGCGATCGCCGACAGTAGCGGGGGCATGGTGGCCAGCACGAGCGCGCACGGGGAGGCCACGATCATGAACGTCATCGCCCGCAGCAGCGCCGAACGCAGGTCCTCCCCGAACAGCTGCGGCACGACGAACAGGGCCAGCGTCGCGGCCACCATGACCACCGAGTAACGCTGCTCGACCTTCTCGATGAACAACTGGGTGCGGGCCTTGGTGGCCGACGCCTCGGCCACCAGGGTGACGATGCGCGCCACCACACTGTCGGCCGGGTCGCGGATCACCGCGGCCTGCAAGGCGCCCGCGCCGTTCAAGGTGCCTGCGAAGATCTCGTCGCCGACACCCACCGCGACCGGTAGCGACTCGCCGGTAATCGACGACTGGTCGACATCCGACGCGCCGCTGCGCACCGAGGCATCGGCGGGAATGCGCTCCCCGGGCCGCACCTGGATGCGGTCGCCCACCCGCAGCTCGGTGGCCGCCACCACGCGCTCGACACCGTCGTCGATCAGGGTGGCGCGCTCGGGCGCCAGATCCAGCAGTGCGCGCACGGAATCGGCGGTCCRCGTGGTGGCAAGGTCCTCGAGCGCGCCCGAGGTCGCGAAGATGACGATCAGCAGAGCGCCGTCGAAGACCTGGCCGATCGAGGCCGCGCCCACCGCGGCGAGCACCATCAGCAGGTCGACGTCGAGGCGCCGTTGCCCGAGCTCGCGCAGTCCGTCCAGCCCGGGCTGCCAACCTCCGGCGGCGTAGCACGCGAGATACAGGGCCCACCAGACGATCTCGGGTGCGCCGAGCAACTGAGCAGCCAGTCCGAGCGCGAAGAACACCAGGGCCAGGGCCGCCCAGCGCACCGAGGGCAGCGACCACGCCACTCTTCGCGTCGACCGGCGTGTTCGCGCTTCTGCATCCCGAACGTCCGTCATCACGTTGACATCAAAACATGTAGAGTTCTACATGTCTAAAGATAAACCGGTGTCGTGGTTCAATTGACGAATGGGACACGGCGTCGATGGACTCACCCCTGCGGTGACGTCACTGGACCCCGCCTCGGCGGTCAAGGTCGCCGAGACCCTGCAGGCCCTCGCCTCCCCGAATCGGCTGCTGATCCTCACCCGGTTGCGCCAGTCGCCCTGCACGGTGACCGACCTGTCGGCCGCCGTCGGCATGGAGCAATCCGCGGTCTCCAATCAGCTGCGACTACTGCGCGCGCTGGGCCTGGTGGCCGGCGATCGGGCAGGCCGCAACATCGTCTACCGATTGTTCGACAACCACGTCGCACAGCTGCTCGATGAGGCGGTTTATCACATCGAGCATCTGCGCCTGGGCGCGCGCGACGACACCGCCTGAACCGCGACACCCGGCGTTTTACCGCATCGCTTTTCGATATCCGCCGCCTCGGCAATACAGCTGTATGGAGCAAATCCCGCGGAGTTAGCACCTGAGCCAAAGCGGAAGCCGCTGACCGGCGCAGCAAAGATCTTGAACACTGGGCAGAACGTTGCTGGGAAGCGCCACCGCGATTTCTGGGAGGTCGGTCTCAGTCGCTGCCGGTAACCTCCTGCCGCCGCGCGACGGTTCCGTCGGCCCTGGCCACCTGCTAACTTCGCTGATTGTGTGCACCCCACCGGGGGGAACGCCGTTATTCGGACGACTCAGGAGTGAAACACCGTGAAGACCACGAGCATCGCGGCCGCGTTTGCGGCTGCGGCCATCGCAGCCGCAGGGGCGATCACCGCGTTCAGTGCGCCGATCGCGATTGCCGACGACCTCAACACCGTGAACACCACCCATCTCGGCAGCCAGGCCGAGCTCACCGACGGCAATGTCGTGCAGGGCTGGACGGTCACCGGCCTGAAGGTCAGCACCGACACCATCCCGTATCAGCCGCAGGGCACCCTGTGGGAGGCCACCGCCACCGACAAGGCCATCCAGGGCAGCGCCCAACCCATCGTGTCCAACTTCAACGCCCGCGCCCGGGACGGCCAGACCTACCGCGCGCTGTTCGGCGTCCCGACCGCGCAGGGTGTCAACCCGTCAGCCATCGCGCAGGGCCAGCAGACCTCCGGCAAGGTCTACTTCGACGTCACCGGTTCCGCGCCGGACAGCGTCGTCTACGCCACCAACGCCACCGACCTGATCGTCTGGGTCACCCCGCCGCCGGCGGCCAGTTCCGGTGGTGGCGCCGCGGCCAGCGGCACCCGGACCTACCAGGCCCCGGCCGCGACGGCGCCGTCGACGTCAAGCACCGAGACCTCCACCACCCAGACCCCGGCCGCGCCGGCGGACGCCGAGGCGACCACGCCCGCACCCACCACGGTGCCGGCGGGCAGCCAGGGCACCCCGCTGCCCGAGGGCACCGCCGAGACCGCCCCGGTGCCGGCCGGCAGCCAGGGCACCCCGCTGCCCGAGGGTGAGCCCGGCCTGACCCCGGCCGGCGTGCAGGAAGCTCCGGTCCCCGCGGCCGCCGCTCCGGCTCCGGCCGCCGAAGGCACCGCGCCGGCCCCCGCCGCCGTGGAA
>NZ_JBFUKN010000056.1:0-39594 GCF_056400845.1 Mycobacterium sp. P4_H6
TGATGATCACGCTGTCCGACAACGCCGCTGCCGACGTCCTGCTGGCGGCAGTGGGCATGGACGCCCTGCACGACGTGATCGACGACCTCGGTCTGGCCAGTACCCGTGTCGTGGGCGGCACCGCGGCGCTGCAACGCCAGGTGATTCATGACTCCGGAGCTCTGACCCTCGGCGAAGCGGTCGGCCTGCTCGCCAGCAACAACGTCATCCACGACAGTGCGGCATTCGACCCTGCGTACACCACCGCGACCAGTCCGGCCGACACGAACACCATGCTGACTGCCATCTGGACGGGCACCGCCGCCTCCCCCGAGTCGACTCATGCCATGAAAACGATTCTTTCTCAACAGATCTGGCCGCACCGGATCCGGTCGGCGTTCCCTTTTCCGGATGTGGTGGTGGCCGGCAAGACAGGCACCATCGGACCCATCCGCAACGAGGTCGCCGTCGTCTCGTTCCCCGATGAGATTCCGATCGCGGTTTCCGTGTTCACCCGCGCCGCGCGCTCAGATGTCTACTTGCCCGTCGTCGACCAGGCGATCGGAAGCGCGGCCCGCCTCGCGGTGAACGCGCTGCGGGCCGCTGATGTGGTGGCGCTCGACGCCTGAATCCCCAAACGCGGGTGCTGCTCGGAAGTCAGCGGCGCGGCGTCACGGTGATGTGCACGTGGTCGAAGTGGCCGTAACCAGATGCCTGCGGACCGGCCGGCGTGTAGTACGTGCCACGCCAGATCACATCCTGCAGCCCGAACCGGCCTGCGTTGGCCATCGCGAACGCCATGATCTGATCTCCCAGCGCGATGCCCTCGGGACTGCCGGAGTTCGGGATCATGATGTCGATCGCCAGGCCGCTCGGATGCCACGGCTTCGAGTCCGGCCGTACCCCACCGATCTCGCCGATCTGCGGGAACTGCGCACTGACCGCCCGGGCCGCCAGGATCGCGTTGGGCTGCAGACCGGCCTCGTTGGCGACACCGACGGGCAGGGCCGCCTCGGGGATGTCGATGACGGCGGCAGCCAGAGATGGCGGGGCCGGCATCGCGATGATCGCCGGGTCTGTCGGAGCGGGCGCACTCGGCGGTGGCGGCGGGACCGCGTTGTCGACGGCCGCCTGCTGTTGCGGTGTGAGTGCGGCGTACTGCGCCTCCGCGGCGGCGATCTGCTTCAGCATGTCGCTCAACTTGGACTGAAGGTCGGCACGCACCGATGCTGCCTTCTCGGCCGCGGCGCGGGCGCCGGCGGCTGATTTCTCCGAAGCCTGGGCGGCGGTGGCGGCGCGCTCACGCGTTGCCAGGAAGACCTTCATCTGGTCGGCTGCCTGCGCGGCGACCGTCCGCTGCAGCGACAGCCGATCGATGAGCTGCTGCGGGGAGCCGGCCGTCAGCACCGCCGCCATCTGACCGCTGCGTCCACTCATGTACTCCATCGCGGCCACCCGGTTGATCGCGGCCTGGTACGGCTGGAGCTGGGCGTTGGCGGCCTCCAGGGCCTGCAGGTCGCCGCGATGGCGCTCGTCGGCTGCTGCCTGAACAGCGGCGGTCGCATCCACGTCACGCTGGGCAGCGGTGACAGCCTGGCGACTCTGCACCGCCTGCTGGGACAACTCGTTGAGTTTGGCCAGTGCATCTGCCGCGGGATCGGCATACGCGCCGCCCATCGATACGGCCAGGACCAGGACTGTCACCGCGAAACCGCACACCGCTCGTCGAAGTGAACGGCGCACTTCGGTCATTCGGATTGTCACGGTCCTTCGCTATAGGACCGATCGTGGCCCGGCTGTCGACTGTCTCGGACAGGCTACGAACTGGCATCGGCGATGTCCACTCGTCCCTCGGAGCGAGCGGCTGGGCGACCTCCTACCTCGCTGCCCAGTCGCGGATCGCGGCAACGAACTCCTCGGGCGCGTCGGACTCCACATAGGTGCCGGCGCCTTCGACGATGACGGTCTCGTGCTGGGGGAAGGTGGCTTCGAGGCGCTCCCGCTCCTGCGGGCGGAAGGCGATGTCGGCGTCGCCCCACACGATGAGGGTAGGTAGGTGGGCGAGGTCGGCAAGACCGGCCTCGACGTCGGCGAAGAAAGCGCGGCTGCCGAGCACCCGCCCAGGCAGCACAGCGCTGGCCTGCCGCCGCTCAGCGGTGGCGAGCGCCTCTCGGTAATGGTTCATTTCGTCGGCCGTCGGTGTGCGTCTGCGGTGGCCGGTGGGGATGAAGGCGTTGACGAGCACATTGAATTGCCGGACCAGGAATCGCATCGGGAGACCACCGACAATGCGGGAGAAGGCCTCGAAGTGCAGCACGCCGTTGACGGGCCAGGCCCAGGTGTTGACGAGGACCAGCCGATCGAAGGCGCCGGGCCGTCGCTGCGCGGCGGCCAGGCCGATCGGGCCGCCCCAGTCCTGGCCGACCAGTGTCACACCGTCCAAGCCGAGAGCATCGACGAACCCGGTGACCACGTCGGCGTGCTCCTCGGGTAGGTAGCGGTACCCAGGCGCTGCCGTGGAGAGTCCGAATCCCGGATAGTCCAGCGCGACACAGCGGAAGTCTGTTCGCAGCGCGGAAATCACCTCGCGCCAGAGAAACGACCAGGTCGGGTTGCCGTGCAGGAGAAGCAGTGTCGGGCCCGAGCCCTCGTCGACGTAATGCACGCTGTGCCCGTCGATGTCGATGAAGCGACTCTCGAACGGGAACAGTCCGTCGTCCACCCAGGCGGGTCGGGTGCTCTTGATGGATTCGGTCATGACGCCCCCTGGTGTGCCAGCCTTCTCGATCGCTTGAACTTCTCATATACACTTGAGTAAATCAAGTGCTGGAGGATTCGATGCGCAGCTACGGGCAGTACTGCGGGCTCGCCCGCTCCCTCGGAGTCGTCGGCGACCGGTGGAACCTGCTGATCGTCCGCCAGCTGCTGATCTCTCCCGCGCGCTACCGCGACCTGATCAACGGTCTCCCCGGTATCGCGACAAATTTGCTCGCCGACCGACTCCGCGAGCTCGAGGCTTTCGGGGTGATCGAACGGCGATTGGCCGGCGAAGGCAGCGTGGTCGAGTACCACCTCACCCCGTGGGGCGCCGAACTACGCACGCCGATCGAGAGTTTGATCGCCTGGTCGACCCCGCTGATGGTGCGCGGTCCCGAAGGCGACGCCTTCCGCCCCGAGTGGCTCGCTCTCGCCATCCCCGCCCTGCTCGGAACCCGGGTCAAAGTCCGGTCCTCGGCGACGGTCGGCCTCGATGTCGGCGAGCTCCTGGCACTTCGCGCATCGCGAACGGGCTTCGAGGTCGGCCTGCACGAGGGCGGCGATCTCGATGCGATCATCCGTGCCGAACCCAGCTACGTCCTCGGGCTGGCTGCGGGAGCGCTCACTCTCGACGACGCCCGCGCCCTCGGTCTTGTCGAAGTCGACGGGGACGAGTCCGTCGTCCGCGCCGTCTTCGCGGCCTGACTGACGCCGATCTTTCCGGTGCCGAAGGTTGACAGCACCGAGTGGGTACCCCGCCACCCATGACGAACACCGAACCCGAGCCGCCACCGTCCGACCATGCGGACTCCGTTGTCATCTTCGCCCCGTCACCGGTGCTGACCGTGACCGTGGAGGACCGTTCCGGGGAGGCCGACATCCACGTGCATGCGGGAGGCCAGGGCGTCTGGCAGTCCCGCATGGTGTCCTCGCTGGGTGTGCCGACCGTGCTGTGTGCCGCCCTCGGCGGCGAGACCGGCTCCGTGCTGGGCCACCTGTTGCCCGCGGAGAACGTCACCGTGCGAACGGTCCCCGTCAGCTCGCGTAACGGGGCGTACGTCCACGACCGCCGCACGGGCAGCCGGGAAGTCGTCGCCGAGAGCGCCGGCAGTCCGCTCGATCGCCACGAACTCGACTCGCTCTACGAACTCACCCTCACCCTGGGTCTCACTCACGGTCGGGTGCTGCTGTCCGGGCCGCAGGACGATCGGGTGGTGCCCGCGGATCTGTACCGGCGCCTCTCCACCGACCTCGGCGCCAACGGGTGCAAGGTCGCCGCCGACCTCGCCGGCGAACGACTGGAGGCCGTGCTTGCCGGTAAGCCGTACCTGATCAAGGTGAGCCACGAAGAACTGCTCGCAGACGGCCGTGCGAAATCAGAGGACGCCGAAGATCTGGTGGCGGCCATGCGTGCCATGCGCGACGAGGGCGCAGGCACGATCGTCGTGTCGCGGTCCGGTGCCGCGCCGGCCCTGGCGATGCTCGACGAGCAGGACGCTGAGAGCGACGGGACGCGAGGCGGCGCTGTGGTGGAGGTCGAGATGCCCAAGTTGGAGCCTGCCGACCCGGCCGGAGCCGGGGACTCGATGACGGCGGGCATGGTCGCTGCGCTGGCAAGCGGACGTTCGCTGCGCGAGGCCTTGCAGGTGGGCGCGGCGTGTGGGGCGCTCAACGTCGTGCGCCACGGGCTGGGCACCGGCGGCGCGCAGGCCGTCGAGACGCTCGCCGAACGCGTCGAACTGCGGCCATGGACATAGCGAAGAGAGGACGAAGGGTGCCACGCGCCTTGGTAACCAACGACGACGGGATCGACTCGGCCGGCCTACACGCACTGGCGATCGCCGCACAGCGGGCGGGGCTCGAAGTGATCGTGGCCGCACCCGCGGAGCAGGCCAGCGGCGCGAGCGCGGCGCTCACAGCGGTGCGCCGGGAAGGCCGCACGGTGGTCGAGCGCCGGGAAGTGCCCGGCCTGGACGGTATCGAGGCGTGGGCCGTCCACGCCCAACCCGCGCACATCGTCGCCGCCGCCTTGAACGGGTGGTTCGACCCGCGCCCGGATCTCGTGCTGTCCGGGATCAATCACGGCGCCAATGTCGGCCGGGCCGTACTGCATTCGGGTACCGTCGGCGCGGCCTTGACCGCCGGGGTGAACGATATCCGCGCGTTGGCGGTGTCACTGGATGTGGCGCTGCATCCCCGCGGGGACCGGCACTGGGCAACGGCCTCCGGGCTGGTGGCATCCGTGCTGGAACTGCTTCTGGATGCACCTGAAGCAACTGTCTTGTCCCTCAACGTCCCTGACCGCCCGGCCGCCGAGGTAGGACCGATCGTGCACGCCCGGTTGGCGCGCGGTGGGGCGGTGCAGGCGCGGGTCGACGAGGTTCGCGAAGGTGACGTCCGGCTCGCCGAGTTCGAGATGGACGAGGAACCTGAGTCCGGCACCGACAGCGCACTCCTGGCGTCCCGGCACCCGACGCTGACGGAGCTCAAGTCAGTCGCAGCGCACGACGGCGATTTGGTGCCGAACTGGCTCCAGGCGAGGCAGTGACCCCCTCGGGCTTACGTGTCGATCAAGCCCCGGACGGCACCGGATAGCGGTCGTTGATGTCGGCGTTGGACGCTTTGCGCGCGCAGTGGGCGCAACAGAAAATGCCCTCGTCCGCCTCGACGCCGTGACCGAGGATGCGGCAACCACAGTGGCCGCATTCCGGTGCCAGTTGCACCGCGGCGCATTCCACGCTGTCAAACGTCGCCGAATGCCCGTCCGCGAACGTCACCGAGAATGCCTTGTCGTAGTCATTGCCACAGGTATCGCAGATCGCCATGAAGACTCCTCACATCGTGATTTCCGAATGAGTGCCCGGTCGGGTGGGTAGCCAAACGGCAGGCAAGGCCGGCCTCCCGGTGGATATCGACGGCGCGTGCGTCGCCGTCCTCGCGGTGCCCGTGCAGTCACCCACTGTCGCGCGCCGCCAGCTTCCCCATCGCAATGACGCCCCGCTTGACCGACTCCGCGACCGCAGCCGGGTCTGCGTCACGAAGCTCCGCGATGTTGGATGTCAAGGCCAGAGTGGCGAAGCCGTGTGACAACGACCAACCGGCCAAGGCCAGTGACGTGACCTCGTCCTCACCGACCGGCTCTGAGCGACCACTGCCCAGACTTGCGCGAGCGGCATCATGCAGCACGTCGAACGCAGATTTCTTCGCCGCCAGCAGCTTTGGATCGTCGGCGCGGTACAGATAGGGACGGAACATCACCTCGAAGTGACCGGGGTACGCGAGCGCAAAAGCGATGTACGCCTGGCCGCCCTGCAGAAACCCATCCGGACCGCCCGCCACCGAGCCGAGCGCTTCGGCCTGTAGCCGGAAACCCTCAGCCGCCACCGCGGTGAAGATCCCGCTCTTGTCTCCGAATTGATAGGCGAGCGCGGCGTGCGAGACGCCCGCGCGCCGGGCGATGCGGCGCATGCTCACCGACGCAACTCCGACCGTTCTGACTTCCTCGACGGCTCCATCGATCGCCGCCCGTTCGAGTTGGCCGTGGTGGTACGGGCGCGGACTCGTTGCCATGACCAGTCACCCTACCGTCGATCTGACCATTGATAAGTTTCACCGCTTCCGGCATCATCGAACTCGGCACGTAAACTTACCGGTGGAAAGATATGCAGACCGGAGGCCGGAATTGAGCACTTCTACGGTGGCCGTGAGACGGCGGGCAAAAGCGTGGCCGGCCGCGCGGGTGGCGCGATGGGCCGGCGCGGTCGGGTTCGCCCTGCCCGCACTCACCCTGATCGCCTACCCGATCTGGTCCTTTCCGGCGACACAGACCGCGGGCACGGAGGTGGCGCGATGGGCGGCGGACAATCACGACCGCCTGATCGTGACGATGCTGCTCAACACGATGGGCGTCACGCTGTGGCTCGTTTTCGGCGCCGCCGTACACGCCGTTCTTCGTGACCGCCTCCCCGCCGCCTCGATGCTGCCGATGTGCTTCGGGGCAAGCTTTCTCGGCTGTGTCATCCTTCTGCTCAGCGGGTTCACCGCATTCAACCTGCTGCTCTACCGCGATCACGGTGCGGAGATGTCAATCCTGCTCTATGACTTCACGTTCGGACTGCTTGCCATGTCCGGCCTGCCGACGGTCGTCGCGCTCGGAGCATTCGCCGTCGCGGTGTACACCTACCGGGTGTTACCCCGCTACACCGCGCATCTGGCGACGGCCGGCGCCGTCGTTCATCCACTCTTGCTGGCGACTTTCATCGTCCATGAGGGCCCACTCTCCCTGGAGGGCATCTCGATCACCGCGATGCCGGCGTTCCTGTTCGCCTGGATCCTCGGCACGGCGCTCGCCATGCCGCGGCTCGGATAGCGCCAGAGTCGGCGTTCAAGCGTGTTCTGCATGTCACGTGAGCGGCAGTCCGGCGAGTGCGGCTGCACCACCGAGCAGTGCGCAGATGCCGAGGGTGCGCAGCACCGACCACTTGAAGCCGAAGATGATGACCGCGGAGATGACGGCGATGGCGAGCGCGAGCGGCTTCCACGTCGCGCCATCGGGTAGTTGCATGCTCACGAAACCCCAATGCACGGTGATTGTTTCGGCGAATAAAGTGTGGAAGGCGAAGTAGACGGCCAGGTTGGCGATGACGCCGACGACGGCAGCGGTGATCCCGGTCAGAGCTGCGCTGAGGTGCGCGTTGTTGCGTAGGCGTTCGACATAGGGGGCGCCGAGGAAGACGAACATGAAGCACGGCACGAAGGTGACCCACGTGGTGAGCAGCGCGGCCAGTGTCGCTGTCAGCCAGGGATCCAGGGTGCCCGGGTTGCGGTACGCCCCGACGAAGGCGACGAACTGCACCACCATGATGAGCGGTCCGGGTGTGGTCTCCGCCAGCGCCAGCCCGCGCACCATCTCGCCTGGGGCCAGCCAGTGGTACACCTCCACAGCGCGTTGTGCGACGTACGCCAGTACCGCGTATGCACCGCCGAACGTCACCAAAGCTGTTCCGGTGAAGAACATCCCTTGGGTGGTGAGCACGCTGTGCGGTCCGGTCAGCAGTACGACCGCAAGCATGGGTAATCCCCACGCAAGCAGGCTGACCCCGAGCACTTTGGCCGTGTGAGCGCGCGACGGACCGGCGTCGTGAAGCACGTCATCGCTGATGAGCGAATCCTGGTCGGTGTCACTGCCGCTCGCGGATGTGGCGTGCCCGCTCAGCATCGCCGGGGCGTAGCGTCCCAGCCCCCACCCGATGACCGCCGCGACCGCAATGACGATCGGAAAGGCGATCCCGAACACGCTCAGCGCGATGAACGAGGCGACAGCGATGACGATGAGGCCCGGGCCGGTGAGAGCCTTCTTTCCCACCCGCCACAAAGCGCTAACCACGATGGCCAGGACCGCAGGCGCCAGGCCCGCGAAGAGGGCTGCGACAGCCAGGGTTTCACCGAATGCGACGTAGATAGCCGACAGCGCCAGTATGGCCACCGCACCGGGAAGGACGAACAAGGTCCCTGCTGCAATCCCGCCGCGGGTGCCGTTCAACAGCCACCCGGTGTAGATGGCGAGCTGCTGAGCCTCGGGGCCCGGCAGCAGCATGCAGTAGTTGAGTGCATGCAGGAACCGTTTCTGGCCGATCCAGCGTTTCTGATCGACGAGGAAATGCTGCATGACCGCGATCTGGCCGGCGGGTCCGCCGAAGGTCTGCAATGAGATCAGGAACCAGGCACGCAGCGCCTCCCGGAACGGCACCACGTCCCTCGACGCCGGTAGGTCGTTCGCCGCAGCGGGGCGCGGGTTGCCTGGCACGTCGTTGGCACCGGCGCTCATGACGGGTGCCGCCCGATGGTCAGACTGCGCCGAAAGTACTCGTAGAGTCCGGTCGACGTGGCATCGCCCACGACCAGGGCCTGCTCATCGAGCGACGGAGAAGACACGCAGCGCACGCAACCACGGTTACGTGCGCTTGTCGAGTGTTCGCCTCATGAAATCCTGGCGACGGCCAGACACGTTCGCAGGCCGCAAGGCTTTCACTGCCTCGCGGCGAACCGCCCCTACCCGCCAGCAGGTAGCGCGCACTGAGGTCACCGGGGGGCCGCGATGGTGGCGGACACTGACGACATCGCCGGCCAAGAGGTCAATCATCGACACGAGATCATCTGATGCTCGCCCGCCGACACAGGAAAAGAGACACTCCGATGGACTGGAACCGAAACGACACCGCCGTCGTCTTCATCGATCCGCAGAACGATGTGCTCAGCCCCACCGGCATCAACTGGGCGGCGACCGGCGCCAGCGTCACCGAGAACGACACCGTTGCGCACATGCTCGCCATCTTTCAGGCCGCGAAAGCCGCATCGTTCGGCATGTTCATCTCACCGCATTACTTCTATCCCACCGACCACGGCTGGTTGTTCAACGGCGCGCTGGAGGCCGACGAGCTGCGCACCGGCACCTTCGATCGGCCGGGTCCGTTGAATCTGGACGGGCTGACCGGCTCGGGGGCCGACTGGCTCGACGAATTCAAGCCCTACATCGAGGATCCCCAGACGATCGTCGTCAGCCCGCACAAGGTCTTCGGTTCGCAGACCAACGATCTGGTGCTGCAGTTGCGCAAGCGACGGATCAACAAGGTCCTGCTGGGCGGGATGYTGGCGAACATGTGCGTCGAATCCCACCTGCGCGATCTTCTCGAGCAGGGTTTCGAGGTCTACGTCGTCCGCGATGCCGTCGCCGGCCCCCGTCATCCGGAGTGGGGAGATGGCTACCAGGCCGCTCTGGTCAACTACGCATTTCTCGCACACGGGGTGGTGTGGACCAAGGACGTCGTGGCGGCCATGCACGCTGCGATCTGACCGATATCTCGACAACCGAGGACCCGTCCGTAGAGTTGGTACTCATCATGACCGACAGACGCAGTGTTCGGCGAGTGGCGCTCGTATCGATTGCGTTGGTGGTGAGTACAGCCTTCGGCGCCGGTACGGCAATGGCTACCGAACTCAGTGACTACCGCTGGGAGCGTCGTCCCCTACTGCTGTTCGCGCCTACGGACCACGATGCCCGGCTCGTGGAAACGCTCGGCCGAATCGAGGCCAGTCGATGCGATTTTGACGGTCGAGACATGGTGATCGGCTCGGTGGTGGCCGAGGGAGTCAGCACGCTTGACGGTCACGTCATCAGCGCCGATGAGTCACAGCGGCTGGCGAACCAGTATGGGATTGGTGACGGTGCTTTCAGCGTCGTGTTGATCGGAAAAGACGGTGGCGAGAAGCTTCGCGTCAACCAGGTCCCGGATCTTCACGCAGTTTATGCAGTGATCGATGGCATGCCGATGCGAAGCCGCGAGATGGGTGCGAATCCGAGCCGGTGTTGACCTCGGAGAAATGCTCTGAGATTCCGACAAGTGTTCTCCGCGTGTGACTGTCACGCATACCGCCGCAGCTGTAGTTGACAAGGTGTCCGGCGCACATACATTGGCCTCATGGACAGTTGTCGACCTCACACGTGCAGCGGTCCGCGGTCTGAGCGTGGGCTGGTCGGCATCGTGTTGGTGTGCTCGGCGCTTTTGCTTGCGTCGTGCGCAAGCGCCGGCCGATCCGCCAACGCGGATGAGACGACGAATGCGCCGGTACTCGCCGACCTCGGCAATGCCGGCGCGGTGGCCACCTGGACAACCGTCAACGACCCCGTCATGGGCGGTATGTCCACCTCGATGATCACGTTCGGCGGTGGTGGCCTCATGTTCTCCGGCAACGTCTCGTTGGAGAACAACGGCGGATTCGCCTCGGCCCGCAGTCCGCAGGACCCCGATATCGGACGACGAGCCACCGGTGCGAAGTCGCTCCGTGTGCACGCGACGGGCGACGGAAAGACCTACCTCTTGAAGGTCGGTATTGCCGGGCAGCCCTGGTCCTACATCCAGCGTTTCCCTACTCAGGCCGCCCTACCGACGGTCTACAACCTGCCCGTTGAGGGCTTCCAACCGGTGGGGATGCGCCTCGATCCCGCCCTCGATGCCCCACAGACTCTGGACCCGTCACACATCGACGAGGTGGCGGTCTACATTCTCGACAAACAGCGGGGCCCCTTCGAGATCACTGTCAGCGCCATCGACGCCATCACCTGAAACCGACTGCCGCAACGAATTTCTCGCTGAAACACGTAGCCATAACGCGCCTGGGAGTAGCCTGCACGGATGGCGTCGACGCCTCTCCCCGTGGTATTGGCCACCCTCGCCCTGCGACGCAGGCTCAAGCAATTCGCAGACAAGCTGGTGCCGCCTCAGATCGCGATGCTGGACCTCGGCGAGGGTGTCGGCGGTGTGCAGATCGCCGCAGCCATAGCCGAACTCGGGATCGCCGATGTGCTCGCCGGCGGCCCGATGACCGCACCGCAGATCGCCGCCCGGATCGATTGCGATGAAGAGACCACGCACCGGCTTCTGCGCGGGGCCGTCGCGTGCGATCTGTGCACGATGGACCGTCGCACCGGTGCGGTGAAACTGACCCGCATGGGAGCGGTGTTGCGCAGCGACCACCCTGCGTCGCTGCGAGCCTGGATGCGCTACAAGGGGATGCGGTCGACCGTCGACGCCTGGGGTGGCCTGGTCACCAGCGTGCGCGGTGGCCAGAGCGCGTTCGAGATCGTGCACGGTGTGTCGGTGTGGGAGTGGTTCGCCACGCACCCCGACGAGCAACAGGTGTTCGCCGCGACGATGCGCCAGGCCACGGAGATCAGTGCCCGCGCCATCGCCCGGGTGTATCCGTGGCCGGACGGTGCGGTGGTGTGCGACGTGGCCGGTGGCATCGGCACGCTGCTATCGGTCATCGTGGCCGAGTCGCGCGGCGATCTGCGCGGGGTCCTGGTCGACAGTGCGGGAATGATCGCCGAGGCGGAACTCTTCCTCGCCGAGCGAGGTGTTGCCGACCGCATCGACCGTGTCGAGGGCGACATCTTCCGCACCGTGCGCGCCACCGCCGACGTCTACCTGCTCAAGGACGTGCTGCACGACTGGGATGACGAGCGCTGCGCGAAGATCCTCACCGCGGTGGCGACGAGCATGCCTCGCGGCAGCAAGCTGGTGATCATCGAGTATCTGCAACCACGGCATCGGCCGAATCCGTTCTCACCGCTTCTCGACCTCCATACGTTGACTCAACGGGACGGCGGACGTCTGCGCTCGTTGGACGAACTGTCCGCTCTGCTCAGCGGCGCAGACCTGCGACCCACCGGCCGCAGGTTCTCGGTGGTGCCGCACGACCTGATCGAGGCAGAGAAGGTCTGAGCGCGGGTCCGCTGCCGCGCGAATAAACCTCCATGAGGTGTGAACGATGTCACGCATCTCCGGGCGTGCGGATTGCGCTGGCGCGTACGTCTATTCAGGTGAGCGAACCAAGAAGGCGCGCCACCGATTCCATCACTCTCAGGAGAAGCATCATGACCACCCCCACCGCAGATCGTATTCCCACCCGTCGTTCCGGCGGCCTCGCCGCCAAGCTCGCACTGATCCTCGCGCTCGTTCTCGTTGTGGCTCTGGCCGTCTTCGCGTTGCAGAACACTGTGCACACCGCCGTCAGCTTCATCGGATGGGATTTCGAGCTGGCGCAGGGTGTCTGGTTGCTCGGCGCCGCGGCCGTCGGCGCCGTCATCGCGCTGGTCGTCAGCGCAGCCCTTCGCGTGCGGCGAGCCATCAGGTAAGCCGCGCTCTTCCCACCCTGGGCAGCCGGCTACGGCGGGATCCCCAGCCGTCGCGCTGTGAGACGTAGCGTGGGAGGCTATGGTCCGCGTAAACATGACCGAACGCACCCGGCAAGCACTTTTTCAGGACGCCACCGGGCGCGTGCTGGGCATGAAGCCCGACGCCCCTGTGTCGGGCTTCCTCAACGGAGCAACGCGGTGATCAGCTGATGCGCGAGCCGTTCGCGCTCACGGTGGACACCCTTCGCAGGCCCCTCGGGATCGATACCGTTGCGCCAGAATTCGGATGGCTGGTGCCGGGCACGGTCGCGCAACGCGCGTACGACATCGAGGTCGGCACCGATCCGGGCTTCCCCGCCGCGCATTCGTCGTGGGTATCGGGGCGGGTGGAATCCGAGCGACCGTTCGGCATTGCCTACACCGGACCACGGCTCGCGTCGCGAACCCGGTATCACTGGCGAGTGCGGGCACACCTCGACGACGGGAGCGTCACGGACTGGGCGGCCGACTCCTTCGAAACGGGGATTCTCGACCGATCGGGGTGGGTGGCCCGGTGGGTCACCCACCCGGATTCCACCGCCAAGGATCCGCGAACGCTGTACTTCCACACCACAATCGACCTGAAGGCCCCGGTGGTGCGGGCGCGCGCCTACACCTCCGCGCTCGGGTGGTACCGGCTTGTCGTGAACACCACCGACGTTACCGGCCATTCGCTCGTGCCCCGCTGGACACCGTTTCATCAGTACGTCGAGTACCAGACCTACAACACCACCGACGCCCTGCACACCGGCACGAACCACATCTACATGGTGGTGTCGGAGGGGCGCTACCGCGGGAAGCTCGGTATATTCTCCGCGGCGGCACGCTACGGCGACCGACTCGCCGCTCTGGCACAGCTCGAAATCGAACTTGCCGACGGTACGACCATGCAGGTGTGCAGCGACGCAGGGTGGCGAGTGGGCTACGGACGTGTGATGCGCGCGGACCCGAAAGATGGTGAGCGCGTGGACCTGCGCCTGCCCGATCTGCCACCTGAGGGTGCCTTCGGAACCGCGGTATCACTGTTGAACACGCACAAACCTCTGATAGCCGAGTCCGTGGAGCCGGTGACCGTGATCGGTCATCGGACCGGCGTGCCCAGTCGCACCCCATCAGGACGACAACTGGTCGATTTCGGCCAGAATTTCGCCGGCGTTGCGCGGCTGCGTCTCGCCGGCCCCGCAGGGGCGACGGTCAAACTGCTCTACAGCGAGGTGCTCGACGCCCACGGCGAACTCGACACGAATTACCTGGACGAAAAGCCCGGCAAGGAATGGTTCCAACGCGACGAGGTCATCCTCGGCGACAAGCCGGTCGACTACACGCCCGCGTTCACGATTCACGGATTTCGGTATGTCGCGATCGACGGGCCGGCCGACCCGGTCTCGCCAGATGATGTCCTGGGCATCATGCTCTCCTCGAGAATCCCGCAGATCGCGGAGTTCCGCGCGTCCGACCCGCGCCTCGAACGCCTCTGGAGCAATGTCCTGTGGTCGCTGCGCTCCAACTTCACCGACACTCCTACCGACTGCCCCACCCGCGAGCGGTCCGGCTGGACCGGAGACATCCAGGTGTTCGGTCCGACCGCGGCGCAGATGGTCGACGCCCGAGCCTTCCTCCGGCGATACCTCCAGAACACCGCCGTCGAGCAGCGCCCGGACGGGCGGGTGCCACCGTTCATCCCGTCGGAGGCCTCCCCCGGGGTGTCCAAGAACAAGCTCTCCTTCAGCTCCTCATCCACGGGGTGGGGAGATGTCGCGGTCATGTTGCCGTGGACCCTCTACCAGTACTACGGCGACACCACGGTTCTCGCCGATCACTACGACAGTGCTCGTAAATGGGTGGACCACCTGACCCACCGGGCATCGACCAAGCGCAGCATCCGCCGCCGTCTGCGTCGTGGGGTCGGCGATCTCGAACAATTCATCGTGGACACGGGTTTTCAATGGGGCGAGTGGCTCCGACCCGGTGAGACATTCAGGTCGGAGATCCGCGGTGGCTTCACCGGGAAACGCGCCGCGGTCGCCACGGCCTACCTCGCGCGATCCGCAGAACTGCTCTCGCGCATCGCCGAGGTTCTCCAGCACGGGGACGACGCCGACCGTTACCGCCGGCTGTCGGCGAACGCAACGCGGGCCTGGCTAGCCGCGTTCGTCACCGAAGGCGGCGCTCGAATCGGCGACGACAAGCAGGATGACTACGTCAGAGCCCTGGCATTCGACCTTCTCACCCCGGACCAACGCCCCCGGGCTGCTGGCCGGCTCGTCGAATTGGTCGAGCAGGCAGATTTCCACCTCGGCACCGGATTCCTCAGCACCCCAATGCTGTTGGACACGCTCGTCGACGCAGGACATCAGGACATCGCGTACCGCGTACTCCTACAGACGACGGCGCCGTCGTGGCTCGACCAGGTGGAACGGGGCGCCACCACGACGTGGGAGACCTGGGAGGGCTATACCGTCACCGGCGAGCCGCACGCGTCGCACAACCACTACGCCTTCGGCACGGTGGCTGCGTTCCTGCAGGAGCGCGTGGCAGGGCTCGCGCCGACGGCACCCGGGTACGCGCGGTTCCGGGTGGCTCCCGTCATCGGTGGGGGTCTTACGAGGGCGTCCGTCACGCTTGAGACGCCGTACGGAACAGCGGGCGCGGCATGGGAACTGGGGCCTTCGAGGATCGTGACCCTCACGGTGACCGTGCCGGCCGGCGCAAGGGCCGACGTGGAACTGGGCGACGTTCGCCGAGAACTGTCGGCGGGTACCCACACGATCACGGCGCAGCACCCGACCAGCCAACGCCCAGACGCCCAACCCGGCTAGCGCGAAATCGACATGCTCTGCCGCAACAGCTTTCCTGTCAGGAGCGAGCGCTGACAGGTCACTTGGAGGACATGCCGGGCATCGGTGTGAGGCCCAAGTGTGCGCGGAGCGCCCTCGTGGTGTCATCGATCTCGGTGAGTTGCGCGTCCGTGAACGCGTCGATGAAATAGTCCTTGACGGCCTTCGCGTGGGGGCTCAGGCTCGCGCGGAAGGCGCGGGCCCCGTCGTCGGTGAGGACGACTTGCCAACCCCGGGCATCGTCGGTGCACGGCTCTCGCCGAATGAGCCCGCGCTTCTCCATGCGCCCAAGATGGCCTGACAACCGGCTGCGCTCCCACTCGATATGTGCGGCGAGTTCTGAGGAACGGAACGACTTCTCCTCGGACTCGCTGAGCGCGAGCAGCACCTTGTAGTCCCCTTCGGAGAGTCCGGAGTCCGCCTGCAGCCTGGCTTGGACTCGTGCGCGCAGGATTTCGACCGTTTGGATGTAGGCCCGCCACACCGCGAACTCTTCGCTGGTGGGGAGCCCCTTGCGCCTGGATGCACTCATCGTTCCCCCATTGGTTGACATGTGAATCATTTCTGGAATGATTTACATGTCAATTACACCACCTCCCGTCGTCTGCTGAGCAGTGAACGAACGACTCGCGGAGACCCCGGATGCGGCTACCAAGAGGAGCACAATGGCGGACGTCGAGAAGATCACATTCGGCATCGACAGCTTTGGCGATCTCCCCCGCGACGATCGGGGCGAGATCGTGTCGCACGCGCAGGCGATCCGGGCCGTCATCGACGAGGCGGTGCTGGCCGACGAGATCGGCGTCGACGCCATCACCGTCGGCGAGCATCACCGGCCGGATTACGCGATTTCGAGCCCCGATACCGTGCTGGCCGGCATCGCCACGGTGACAAAGCGCATCCGACTCGGATCTGGTGTCACCGTGCTGTCGTCCGACGACCCCGTGCGGGTGTTCCAGCGTTTCGCGACAGTCGACGCGCTCTCGCACGGTCGGGCGGAAGTGATCCTCGGGCGAGGTTCCTTCACCGAGTCGTTCCCACTGTTCGGGTACGACCTGAAGGACTACGAGCTGCTCTTCGAAGAGAAGATCCATCTGTTCCATCGCCTCCTCGACGAGACGCCTGTCACGTGGGAGGGCACCACCCGCGCGGCGTTGCACGATGCCGACGTGTACCCCAAGACGGAGTCGGGACGCCTCCGGACGTGGGTGGGAGTTGGCGGCTCGCAGCAGTCGGTGCTCAGAACCGCCCAGTACGGCTTCGGACTCATGCTCGCGATCATCGGGGGGCCACCGGATCGGTTCCGGCCGTACGTCGAGCTGTACCGCAAGGCGACCGAGCAACTCGGCACGGCGGCCCTGCCTGTCGGGATGCACTCGCCCGGCTTCGTCGCAGCGACCGACGAGGAGGCGAAAGAGCTGTTCTACCCCGGCTACCGCGTAATCCGCGACAGAATCGGCGCACTGCGCGGATGGCCGCCGTTGCGGCGCTCGGATTTCGACGCCGACGTCGCCGTCGGCTCGCTGTACGTCGGCTCGGTCGAGACCGTGGCGAACAGGATCGCGCGCACCATTCGCACTCTCGATGTGGGCCGGTTCGACATGATCTACTCCGCAGCCGGCACGGTCTCCGCCTCGGCGAGGCTGCGCTCGGTCGAACTCTACGGAGCTCAGGTCATCCCCCGCGTGCGAGAGCTGCTCGCCGAGCGCCCACGGCCCTGAGGCAAGCCGACCGTCCGATCAGGTGGGAAGGCTCGGCGCGTCAGGGCATGGCGCAGGGCCGTTGATCGGGCAATGGATGCGTTCTTCGACGTGCATGCGATCGCCCGAGCCCACGACGGCGTGGCGGGACCTGATCCCGATGCCGGCGAGCATGGCAGCGCCCAGCAGCAGGCTCGCGGAAATCACGATGGTGGTGCGGAACCCGGCGTCGAACGCGGCGGGATCGGCGTAGTCGGTCCCGCTGATACCGGCTATGCCTGGCAGGACGGCCACGGCCAGGAGTCCGCCGGCTCGGGCCACCGCGTTGTTGACTCCGGATGCCGCTCCCGCGAGACGGTCCGGCGCGGAGTCGAGAACGGCGGCAGTCAGCGGTGCAACGACCAGGGCAAGCCCGGCACCGAACACCAGCGCGGCGGGCAAGACGTCGGCAACCCACGAGGCCTCCGGGCCGATACGCAACATCAACAACAGTCCCGCCGCCGCCAGTAACGGACCCCAGGTCATGGGCAACCGCGGCCCGATCCGGCCGGCGAGTGCGCCGGCGCGGGAGGAGAACACCAGCATTATTGCCGTCACCGGGAGCAGGGCAGCCCCAGCCGCGACGGGACTGAATCCGGCGACGGTCTGCAGCTGCAAGACCAGAAACAGGAAGACCACCCCCAATGCTCCGTAGATCAGCAAGGTCATGGCATTCGCCACGCGGAAAGTCTTGTCGCTGAACAGCGATGGCGGTACCAACGGATGCGGGGAGCGTCGCTCCACCACGACGAACGCAGTCAGCGCCAGCACACCGGCGCCGACGGCCACCAGGCCGCTCGCCGTGACACCCGAACTGCCCAGGCTGGTCAGACCGTACGTCAGCGCGCCCAGGCCCAGCGCGGCGAGGACCGTGCCGCTGATGTCGAGGCCTGGCGGTGACTGTGTGTCGCGACTCTCGGGCACCCGCAAGACGGTGACCACGACGACCACCGCGGCCAACGGCAGATTGATGAGAAACACCGCCCGCCAACTCCACTCGACAAGGAAGCCGCCCACGAACGGACCCACCGCACCGGCCAGCCCACCCAGCCCTGACCACGCTCCGATCGCGGCGGCACGGTCGACGCCCCGAAACGACGCCGAGATCAAGGCCAAGCTGCCCGGGGTGAGCAGCGCGCCGCCCACCCCTTGCAATGCCCTTGCAGCGATCAATGTCTCGATATTCGGCGCCAAGCCGCAGGCAGCCGAGGCGACCGCGAACCACACCACGCCGATCAGGAACACTCGCCGGCGGCCGAAGTGGTCGCCGAGTGCACCGCCCAGCAGGATCAGTGCCGCCAGGGTCAGCGTGTAGGCGTTGATGACCCATTGCAGACCACCGAAGCCGGCTCCCAGGTCGGAGCCGATATGCGGCAACGCCACGTTCACCACGGTGCTGTCGATCATCACGATGCCGGACCCGAGCACCGTCGCGAGCAGCACCCACCGGCCGGCGGCCGTCCCCATCCTCAGTCCGCTCGGATCAGCCACGCCGCCCTCCACGCCAACTAGTCGAAGCCACCGTCTGCGCGAACGGTACCCGCCCTGTCCGGGTATCACGCCCCGGCACGAGGCGGAGGCGCGAGGCGCGTTACGTTGACGCCAACAAGACGTGTCGGCGCAAAGCTAAGCCTGGTCCGGCGTGGGACTCGAGTAGTCCCAAGACAACGTTCTCAGGGGTGTCATGCGGATGTAGGCGGTGCCCGCTCTCGGTTGGGTAGGCCATTCGGACTCTGGCACGCCGCGCCCGCGGGCGCCTGCTCTCGCGAGCTCTAATGCTTCGCTTTGTTCGCGAACGATGCGGGCGTGACCTTGGAGTAGCACTCCTCGGATATCTGTCATGCTCGAGCCGTCTTCGAGCATGACACTCACGTTCTGGTTGCTTTCGACGTTGGCAACTTTGCGTGTCCCGTCTCGCACACCCATGATGATGTCGCGACCAAGGCGAAAGTATCCCAGGGGTACCGAGTGCGGGAATCCGTCCTCGTCGATGGTGCTCAGTATTGCCCAGGACGGGCGGCTGTCGAGATACGCCTCAATTTGTTCGTCACTCATTTTTCGTGGCATGACAGAGGGTATCAACCGCGAAATCGACGCTGGGCGTGGCAGTTCGGCCAAGCCACCACCGTGTCGTTCTTCCGACGTTTTGATCAACAGACGAAGGCAACGTCCTACGCGGGGCGATGCTCGGCCAACTCGCGGAAGGCCTGCACCGGCGAGGCGGTGGGGTCCTCGGCGACAATGTGGATGCCGATATGGTTGGCGCCGGCCCTGAGATGACCGTTGATCTGGGTGTAGATCGTGTCCGGGGAACCGTGAGCGACCAGGGCGTCGATGAGTGCGTCGCTGCCTGGTCCATCGACGTCTGCCTCGGTGAATCCGTGCCGCATCAGGTTGTTGGTGTAGTTGCGCAAGCCGAGGTAGGGATTCTGGACGGCGGGACGGCCGATCGTTCGGGCTTGGTCATCGTCCTGGGTCAGTACCACCTTATGCTCCGGAGCCAGAAAGGCATTGCTGCCCAGAGTTTCTCGGGCATGTCTCGTGTGCGCGGGCACGGTGAGATAGGGGTGCGCCCCCAATGTCTTCTCGCCGGCCAGTTTGAGCGTGTTCGTTCCCAGGGCGCCGATCACGATCGCTTCGGGCGGCACCTTGCCCTCGAGGAGCCCGTCGACGTAGTGGACCATCCGCTCGTACGGCTTTTCGTAGGCGTCTCGTTTTTCAGGATGACCGAGACCGATGCCCAGCAGCAGGCGAGGTCCGTAACGATCGACGATCCGGTGGTAGTGGTGAGCGATGCTGCGTGCGTCGTCTTGCCACATATTGATGATTGCGCTCGCGATAACGGCATGCCTCGTCACGGCAATCATCTGCTCCAGTAGGTGCATGTCACCCACGGGGTCTGCACCGATTCCCACCCAGATTGTCTGATAACCCAACCCTTCGAGTTGAGGCGCGTATTCGATACGGGGTGCGTCGCCCAGTGCGGGATTGAGCCACGCTCCGTAAGTGCCGAACTGCTCGTACACGTCAGTTGTCTCCTTCGGATCGGCGCCGCAACGGGCGCTGAAGAAACCGCGGAATGAACTGGCCGAGGACCGCTTTCATTCCGGCGGCGGAGTGGTGGTGAAGATCGGCCAGCAGATCTCTGTGGCGGTGAAGTTGTATGGGTCCGACGGCGTGGCGCCGAGGTAGTGCTCGCGTATCGGCCCCTGGTGGCTGATCAGGTTCTCGTTCACATACCGTCCCAAAGCCCCGTAACTGCGGTCGATGCCGTCGTGGCCGCCGGAATGGGAGAGCACCGCGAACTCGGCCTGAGGTAGGACCTCGGCACGGACGCCCTCTGGGGGGTGCACGGAATGTGGAGCGGGTACGAAGAGTGTCGCCTCTCCCCGAGATTCGAGAAACAGCGCTCGGTCGTACAGGCCACCCGGCACATACCCGAGAGGTGCGCTTCCTGCCGCCGCGACTGCCTCCCGCAGCGTCCCCAGCGCCATCCCGAACCAGCTGTCGATCTCGGAGACGTCGATGGTGGCGCCTACGGACCACACCGCGAACGCCGGCTTGAGATGCAGCTCCACGTGGGCGGGGGTATCCACGGGGGAAAGCAACTCGCGCAGCGCGCCAACGGCGTCACGAGTCTGCTGAAGTTGTTCCTCCATCTGTTCGAGATGGGTGGTGATGATCTCGGTGCGGGCCGCGGCGTCTTCTGTGCTCAGGAGCGCCTTGATGTCGGGAATGGACATGCCCAGAGATCGGAACCGGCGGATGATGTGTGCAGAATCGACCTGGCCGGTGTCGTAGAAGCGGTAGCCGGTATGGGAGTCGATGTGGGCTGGTTCGAGAATACCGATGTCGTGGTAGTGCCGTAGCGCCTTCCTGCTCAAGCTGGTCATCACGGCGAAGTCACCGATCGAGACCTGTGCGCCCATGGCGTCCTCCTATGCGATCCGCGCCCGCGTTATCGGGTGAGGCCATCATGGAGTTTCCCCCTGGGGGAAGGTCAACATTGCGGCGTGAGTCCGACAATTCTTCCGGCCGGGGGTTGACCTTCCCCTTGAGGGAAGGTCCAACGTGGGGCCATGACCACAGAATGGGATGCACTCCCGGACACCATAAAAACGTTCATGACCGCGGTCGATGCCCGTGAGGCGGACCACGCGCTGGCCACACTCACCACCGATGCCGTGGTGACCGACGAAGGCCACGACTACAAGGGACCTGACGAGATCGGGGCGTGGGTGGCCACCGCGGCCGCCGAGTACACCTACACCACCGCATTCACCGGCGCGACAGTGCTCGAACGGCAGACCGGTACGACTGTCGACGTCGGGCAGCACCTGGAGGGCAACTTCCCAGGCGGGGTCGCCGACCTGCACTACCGCTTCACCCTCAACGGCGCGCTGATCAGCCGGGTGGTGATCGAGCCATGAGCAGGAGATGGTTCATCACCGGAGGCACCCCCGGCAACTTCGGGATGGCGTTCGCCGAGGCCGCGCTGGAGACAGGGGACCGCGTGGCGCTCACGTCGCGGCGTCCCGAGGCGCTGGCGACATGGGCGGAGCAGTACGGCGACCGCGTTCTCGTCGTGCCGCTCGAACTCACCGACGCAGCCCAGGTGCAACGTGCGGTGGGAGCCGCCGAGGAGCACTTCGGTGGTATCGACGTGCTGGTCAACAACGCCGGACGCGGTTGGTACGGATCGATCGAGGGGATGGACGAGTCCTCGATGCGAGCGATGTTCGAGCTGAACTTCTTCGCGGTGCTGTCGGTGACCCGTGCGGTGCTGCCGGGGATGCGTGCCCGCGGGAACGGGTGGATCATCAACGTGTCGTCGGTGGCCGGGCTGGTCTCAGCGCCCGGATTCGGCTACTACAGCGCGACGAAGTACGCCATCGAAGCCGTCACCGATGCGCTACGCGACGAGGTCGCCGAGCAGGGGATCTCCGTGCTGGCGGTCGAACCGGGAGCGTTCCGCACCAACGCCTACGCCGGCTTCGCGAACGAGCCTGTTGCTGAGTCGATTCCGCAATACCACGACATGCTGGAGCAGGTCCGCGCCGCCTTTGTCGAGATGGACGGGACGCAACCCGGCGATCCGCACCGCGGTGCCCGTGCGGTGATCGCAGCGATGACTCAAGATCCGCCGCCCCGCCGGCTGGTCCTGGGCAACGGCGGTTACGACGCCGTGATCGATGCGCTCGAGCAGAACCTTGCCGACATCCGGACGAACGAGACGCTCACTCGCAGCGCGGATTTCCCCGCCTAATTGGATGTCTTCAGGGCGCAGTTGTCGAGGTGCAGCGAGGGTTCACGAGACACGCCTGTCCACTTCGACAGGACCCGCGCGTGGCGCAACGACATACGCCGTCTTGGTCGTCACGCATCGTTGGTTTCAGTTGGCGTAACCAAGCTTGTGCACAGAGGCGATCGGTGTCCACTGTTGATCGCCCACACGAGCGACGTCGGCGGGCGGGTAACTAGGTGTTTCCCTAGGAAGGTCATGAGCTCACCTGGCATCGCGTGTCAACTCAAGTGAACTGTTGGGCAATGTAATTCGAACGAAGCGGCCAAGGGTTTGTTCCAGAGTGACGGCGTGCGCCAGGCCGCGTCGTTGATACCAACTAGCCGGCGAGGAAGTTCGCCAACGCAATCGGACTGCGACCGATCAGCGTGTCGGTGTCACCCAGGGGCGTTTCCAGCAGGCCGGCCCGGATGCTTGCGCCGAATCCCACCAGCACTCCGATGACCTCGCGGGGTAGGCCCGCCGCCAGCAGTCCTTCGGCGTACTGATCGTCGTTCACCGCAACGACGTCTACCCGTCGGCCATAACGAGCCGTGAGCGCGGCGGCGACGGCGGCATCGTCGACAAGCTGCGCCCCCGCGATGTCGTAGACGACGTTGTCGTGTCCGTCGCCGGTGAGGACCGCGGCCGCGGCGGCTGCACAGTCATCACGTGTGATCGGCGCGTGCCGTCCGTCGCCGTTGTTGGTGATCAGGCTGCCGGTCGCGGCGGCCTGCGTCCACCCCGCCCCGATCGCATCGAGGTAGAGCGCGTTGCGCAGGATCGTCCAAGTCGGCCCCGCCTGCCGGAGCGCCTTCTCCGTGGCAATGTGATCGTCTGATAGTGGCCGCAGCTGTTCGGGAAAGATGCCGTCGGCGTTGGGCATCGAGGTGTACACGATCCGGCCGACGCCGGCCGCGGCGGCGGCGGTGATCGCCGCCTCGTGCTGCGCGCGCCTGCGGCCGACCGCGTCGGTCGAGATCAGCAACAATACGTCGACACCGTCGAAGCCGGCGGTGAGCGATTCGGGCTGATCGAAGTCGGCGTGCCGGGTGCTGACCCCGGCATCGGTGAATTCGGTCAGCGACTCCGGCGAGCGACTGTAGAGCACCACGTCGTCGGCGGGGTGTGCGGCCAGTAGGTACTGCGCCGTGCGACCGCCGAGCGAGCCCGCCGCACCTGTAATTCCGATGGTGGTCATTGAATCTCCTCTGCCCGACGTGCCGTCCAGTTACTGTTGGTTACTGAGGACATCGTCGGGAACTGGGAGAAGCGATGCAAGAAGGCACTGTGGTGTCCGATAGGCACACGGCGGTAACCGCGCCGGTACCGCCGCTGGCCGAGTGGTTGTCGGTGTCGACGGACACAGTGCTGGGCGCGTGTCCGGTGCGTGACGTGCTCGACCGGATAGGCGACAAGTGGTCGGTGCTGGTGATCACTCTGCTGGGTGCCGGGCCGATGCGATTCATGGAGTTGAAGCGCTCGATCGGCCTGGTCTCGCAGAGGATGCTCACCAGGACGCTGCGAGCTCTGGAACGCGATGGCTTGATCACCCGCACGGTGCACCCCGTCGTACCGCCGCGAGTCGACTACGAACTCACCGATCTCGGACGCAGCCTGCAGGGCGTGCTCGCGCAACTCACCGAGTGGGCGTTCGCCCACAACGATGAGGTCGCCATGGCCCGCGCGACCTATCAAGACGTGGACGACTGACCCGCCCGCGCCCGGCGAGTCCAGCGTGTGGCCGCTGATGGCATGAAAAGCAGTTCACCGCCATCGTGTGCCGCCATGGGCGATCAACTGGCAGCGGCGCTGAGCTCATCGATCTGTTCCGGTGTCAACTGCACGTCGGCGGCAGCCACATTCTCTTCCAGATGCGTGCGGCGTGACGTGCCGGGGATGGGGAGCATCACCGGCGAGAGATGCAACAACCAGGCGATCGCCACCTGGCCCACAGTGCACTGGTGCGCCCGGGCGACGTCTGCGAGCGCCTGGTGTGCCGCGGCGAGCCCGCCCTGCGCCACCGGGGCCCATGGAATGAACGCGAGCCCATCGCGCTCGCACACCTCCAACATGTCGTTGGCACTCCGGTCGATGACGTTGAAGCGACTTTGGACACTGACGATATCGGCGATCTGCCGCGCCTCGTCGAGCTGCGCAACTGTGCATTGCGACATGCCGATGTCGCGGACCTTGCCTTCATCCTGGAGCGCCTTGAGCTCACCGATCTGGTCTGCCAAGGGCACTTTGGGATCCACCCGGTGCAACTGCAAGAGATCGATCTGATCGACCCCCAACCGGCGCATGCTCATCAGCACTTGCTGCCTCAGATACTCGGGGCGTCCGACCGGTGGCCATGCCGCCGGGCCGAGGCGTTGTGGTCCGGAGTCGGTGTCGATGACATCGGGTCCGTTCCGGGTCAAGCCCGCCTTCGTGGCGATGACGAGGTCGTCGGGATACGGATGCAGCGCCTCGTACAGGATCTGTTCGGCGACGTGCGGGCCGTAGGAGTCTGCGGTGTCGATGAACTGCACGCCGAGGTCGACCGCCCGCCGGGCCACGGCGATACATTCATCTCGGTCCTCGGGTTCCCCCCAGATCCCGCGTCCCGTGAATCTCATGGAACCGAAACCCAAGCGCGACACCGTCTTGCCGCCGATAGTGATCGTCTGCGGGTTCACCTTCGCCATTGCGACTACCTCCACTTCTCTGCGTTTCTCGTGATTCTCATGGGCCCTTCTGCGGCCGGGCGGTCAGCGCCTCCGCGACCACGTCAGGTGCGAGCAGCCGCGTCGAATTCACAGAACATCCTGGTGAAATGCGCCGGCTGCTCCTCGGCCACCCAGTGGCCGCAATCCGGGACCAGCTGGCCTGTCACCGAGTCGGCGATCTCCTCGCACATCGCCCGGAAGTTCTCGGCGAGAGGCCCGCAGGCGCCTCCGGAAGCCAACACCGGGATGGTGAGCTTGCCGTGCTGTTGCATCGCGGCGCGATTGTCGTCGGCGTCGCGGTCGAGTTCCCGGTAGATCTCACACAGCGCGCGCATGGCCCCTGGGGCTTCGAATGCGCGGGCGTAAACATCGAGGTCTTCAATGGAGATCGCATCCGGCTGATAGGTCAATTCATCGAAGAATCGATTGATGTACCAGCGTTCACGTCCGTGCGTGAGGTACACCGCGATATCGGGGTTGGCATGAAAGCTGAACTGCCACGCTGACTTCTGTGCCACGCGCCACTGGTAGTAGGCAGTGCCCGGCAGCGGAGCTTCCATGAAGGTGGCGCTCACGACCTCTTCGCGGTACCGCAGCGCGAAACTCAGAGCCAGTGTCGACCCGAGGTCATGGCCGACAAGCGAGATGGGCTCCGCCACGCTCAGGGTATCGCGCACYAGACTGTGAATGTCACCGGCCATGGTCCACTTGTCGTACCCGCCACGAGGTTTGTCGGACGCGCCGGCGCCGCGATAGTCGGGCATGATCACCCGGTAGCCGGCGGCTGCCAGCGGCATCATGACCTTGCGCCACTCGTATCGCGTTTGGGGGGCGCCGTGCAGAAGCACGACCGTCTTCGTGGGTTCAGGGGGCGTGACGACCGTATAGCCGATACGAACCGTCTCATCCGAGTCGACCCAGGCCCGACCGTGGTGGACATCAACATCGCGCGCTGCGGTCATGACTCCGTAGCCGATGTCGGCCGGCATGATGGCCGCGCCGCCGGCCGCGACGGTTCGATAGATCTGCTGGGCATCGCCGGGGATGTCGTGTCTGCTCATGGTTCCGCTCGTCGGACGCTGGGTTCGACTTCCACAGTGGACAGGGGCCGTCCGATGGCGCAAGGTTGGTTTCGCACGGTGAAACTTCTCGAACGCGACGACCGGGGTGAGATGACTGGCTCTCGACAGGCAGACGAGCGCGCCCAGCCAGACCTCCTGCAGCGGCCGCTACGGGTGCTCGAAGCGCTGGCCGGAATGCAGCAGCCGGCAAGCCTTCTCGCGGTGGCCTCGGCGGTCGGCCTGTCGAAGGCCAGCGCCTACAGAGTGCTGCGCAGTCTGCAGGACGAGGGCTACGTCGACCATGCCGGTCGTCGCGGCTATCGCATCGGCAGCCGATCCATCGCGCTCGCCTCGCTGGTCGGCCCACGCCCGGCACTGTTACAGCGCGCACGACCGGTGCTGACCAAACTGGCCGTCGCCGCTCAGGCGACCGCGACCTTGCACCTTCGCAGCGGCGAGCATCGCGTACTCGTGCTCGGCGTCGAGCAGAACTCCGAGCCGCTACGGCACCGCGTCCACGTCGGTCAACGGGCACCGCTCACATTCGGTTGTAGCGGCCGCGCCATCTTGGCCCACCTCCCGGCTCGAGATGCCGCCAAGGTGGTCACCGGCCACGCCCGCTGCGGGACACGCGCAGCGCTGACGCGCGAGCTAGAGGCGATTCGTGTCGACGGCTACGCGCTCTCGTTCAGTGAAAACCAATCCCGGCTCAACGGGATTGGTGCCGCCCTGCTCGATCCCGACGACGGCTACCCGCTGGGGTCGATCGCCGTCGCCGGCCCCGACGACAGGTTCACCGACGGTGCACTGCGTCGGCTTGCCGCGCCACTGATGTCCGCATGCAACGGCCTCGCACCACATTTGGCGACGCTGCTCGGACCCAACTCCTCAGCCCGTCTCGATGCCCTCGACATCACAATCCAGGACTTCATGGAGTCTGCCGCCGACTGATGGTTGGTTGCGCACGGTGGAACTTGGCTGGCGTGCTGCTTGCGCCGCAGCTCACAGTGAAAACGGTCCACCGCGACCAACACACGTCCACACCGCAATTCCCGAAGGACAGATCATGTCGAATCATGTGCTCAACGGCCAGGCGCCGACGGACCTCGGCCGCTGGCTGACGACGTATTACGCTGCGCGAGCGTCTTTTTCGTTGATATGGGTTGCCGCCGTACTGGCCATCGCGCCGGCGTCGACGGTTCTGGCTGGTGCGCTGCTGCTGATCTACCCGGCATGGGATGCGGCAGCCAACGCCGTCGACGCATGGCATCACGGCGGCCCGCGCGCCAACCCCACACAGACGGTCAACGTCGCCGTCAGCAGCCTCACCACCGTCGCGGTGGCCATCGGACTTGCTCACAGCATGAACGTGGTACTGGGCGTCTTCGGGGTCTGGGCGGCGCTGTCGGGACTTCTACAACTGGCGACCGCCCTACGCCGCTGGAAAGGTGTTGGCGCGCAATGGGTGCTGGTCGTCAGCGGCGTTCAGTCCGCGGCCGCCGGTGTGTTGTTCCTCCGCGAAGCTGGTGCCCCGGCGAGCGCGAGCGCTACCGCGATCGCACCGTACGCCGCATTCGGCGCGTTCTACTTTCTGGTGTCGGCAACCTGGCTGTTCGTGTCGGCGCGACGCCGGATGGCACAGCCACAGGGCACCCGATGAATGTGCCTCACGTTTCGTGTCCACACCCGAGCGGCTGCCAGGCTGGTAACCGTGTCCGGTGGGACGAGTCTCAGGAGCCACAGGTTGCTCTCCCCGGCGATCTGGTCGACTAGATCGAATGACGTTTGGCGAAGTCCCACGCGATGGTGCTGGCGTCAGGTCCGGCATGGTCGGTGAATCGACCCTCGCCGGCCGGACCGGGCCAAGCATGACCCAAGCCCTCGACGAGATACGACTCGATGAACGAAAACCCCTCTGCAGTAGTGCGAATGGTTCGCGTGTATGCGAGCGTGCCCGATGTCGATGGCACCACGTGTGTTGTCTCGATCATGCGCAGGCTGTGGTTGAGTAGGCCGTCGTCAATCAAGTCGTTGACAGCAGTCCAGTGCGCGACGAGACGGCTCCCGACCATCGGCGGTACCACCTCATCATCGTCACCCTGAATGACGAGCAACGGCAGATGCCGGGCACGGTCGCCCATTTGAGCCCACGCCTGACGCGCGGTGTACTCCGGCGGTGTGGATCCCGGATCGTCGGGCAGCACCTGATTCAGACCGTATTCGCCGCCGGCGACCGATGTAACGGACGCGAACACGTCGGGGTAAGTTACCGCGAGTATGACGGCTGTGCCCGCCCCCGACGATGCACCGACGACGTGGACGCGGCGAGGGTCGGCTCCGTACCCATCGATGACCTGTCGGACAACACCGGCGAGCAGGGCGGGCTCTCCGCTGCCACGGTGTTGTTCCCGTGGGTCTGTCGAGTCCCAACAGTTGATTGCGCTGCGGAACAGTCGCTGTGTCGGATAGACAACGATGAAGCCCTCGCGGTCAGCCAAGCGGTTCAATTGCGTCGTGGCCTTCATCGAGTTCCAACCGAATCCGGTCATGCCGCAGCCATGTATTGCCATGATCATCGGAAGCTTGGTCGTCCCGTTGTGATGAGGCGGGAGATGAACCTGGTAACGCTGGTGATTGCCGTCGTCGTGGAACACGTGATTACGGTCGCCGGCACGCATCGACCATGGCACGCCGAACTGAAATACGGCGGTCGCCGCCACCATCGTCATCGCCAGTGCCATCACGATGGCTAAGAGAGTTCGCCGGTGCTGACCCCTTCGGGGTGGCGCAACGCGACTTGCCGTGCGGAACCGCGTGGGGTTGCGAACGCAGTGCGGGGCTTCCAACATCTCTCCATCGGTATGGGTTCGTCGTGATACGCCACCGCGGCAGCCGAACTGACGGCCACCGCGCCCTTTAGCTCCGTGGCGACGGCGTACCGACCTGGGAGGCCCAAGCTGACCTTTCCCTTCGCTGACCACCCAAGCCTGCGATGGGACGAGTGAGCCGCTGTGGCACAACGGGAACCGAGTCACCGGCGCGGGTTACCGCGGAAGTTCTGTGTCGGGTCCATGCCACCGCTGAGGGCGTGTTCATCATGTGGTCACAGGTCGTCGGCGTGCGCGGCCGTCCGCGTCGTCGATTCGCAGATTTGGGACCAGTAACATCGCCAGGCCGGCGAGAGCCACGTCGACGGCGGCGTCGAGCCTGGCCTGCGGGACTCCTGCGGCGGCCTGGACCGCAAGGCCCTGTCCGATGGTCACCGCGAATCCCGCCAGCGCCTCAGTGTCGCTGTACGGCGCATCGTCAGCCGCCGCAAGGGCTTTGGCGATGGCTTCTTGGATCCCGTGGCGATACTCGGCGAGCAGCTGCGGTATGCGCGCGTTGCTCGGCCCGCAGGAAATGCCGCCCTGAATCGACAGACACCCCAGCGAATTCCCGGCACGCACAGCCGTGGCGGTGTCACGCAAATACGACTCGAGGATGTCGTAGGCGCGGGGTTTCGACAGCACCTGACGCAGATGTTCGTGGTAGCGCTGGCCGTAACGCTCCAGGGCATGGACGAAGAGCTCCTCTTTACTGCCGAACACGGCATACATGCTCGGCTTGTTGATGCCCATCGCCTCGGTGAGTTCGGCCAGAGACGCGCCTTCGTAACCGAGACGCCAGAAGACGTCGATGGCCCCATCGAGCGCCCGGCCCTCGTCGAACGAGCGTGGTCGGCCTCCCGCGTGCCGTTGCTCTGGGCTCATGCGGATCAGTCTATCCCCGCACGTCGACCCCTTCTACCGAACGGTACAAAACTGGTATGGTCGCACTGCAACCGATTGGTACAAAACTGGAGGACTTCATGTCGGACCTGACCGGAAAGAACGCACTCGTCACCGGAGCCACATCCGGGATTGGCCTCGCCGCAGCACAGGCGCTGGCGAAGCAAGGCGCCTACGTGTTCCTGGTCGGACGTCGCCAAGACGCCCTCGATGACGCCGTTTCCAGCATCGGCGCAGCTCAGGCCCAGGCCATTCGGGCCGACGTGACCGAGCAGGCCGATCTCGACCGTGTCGCGGCCGCCATCGAAGCCACCGGACGCCGGCTTGACATCGTCTTCGCCAATGCGGGAATCAACGAGTTCGCAACGTTGGGCGGTCTCACATGGGAGCACCACAGAAAGATCTTCGACACCAACGTCGGCGGGGTGATTTTCGCGGTGCAGGCCGCCCTTCCGCTGCTGCGCGAGGGCGCATCGATCATCCTGTGCGGCTCCAACGGCGACGTCAAGGCGGCTCCCGGCGCGAGCGTGTACGCCGCGTCCAAGGCCGCGATCCGATCCCTGGCGCGCAGCTGGGCCGCCGAACTCGTCGACCGCAAGATCCGCGTCAACGTCGTCGCTCCGGGTCTCACTGAGACACCGGGCCTGGCCGACCTCTTCACCGGGGCCGACGCCGCACTGGCCGATTTGACCGCCACCGTGCCCATGAAACGCCGGGCGCGCGCCGAGGAGATCGGCAATGTGATCACCTTCCTGGCCTCCGACGGGAGTTCCTTCATGACGGGCTCCGAGGTCTACGCCGACGGTGGCGTCAGTCAGTTCTGACACGTTGAGTGCCGAAAGGAGTCCCAGACAGGTGACCGACACCGCGCATACGTCCGCAGGTTCAAACCCGCCCACTCTGGCCGAGGACCTACTTCTCCTACTGTTCCAGCCGGAGTCAGGAACCATCGCCGGGGAGACCACCCTGTATTACATACTCGGCGCAGCGGTGCTCGCCGAGATGGCACTCGGCGATGACATCGCGGCCACGACGGAACGCATTGGCACCGTGACCGTGGCTGCGGTAGAACGGGACCGACCGTCAGACGAACTGTTCCACTCGGCCTGGGATTACGTATCCGAACGACCGCGCGCAGTTCAGTCGATCCTCGCCGCGGTCGGCCCGACGCTGCGGCGACCCGTGCTGGAGCGTCTGATCGCTCGCGGCGATGTCCGCGAGGAGAAGCGCAAGAAACTGGGCCTGTTCACGATCACCACCCTGATCGACGGCGGAACCAAGCGACGCGCCGACCTCATGAAGAATGTCCATGCGGTGCTCGTCGAAGGCGCCACGCCCACACCGCGTGTCGCCGCGCTTGTCGCCCTGCTCTGGGGAAGTGGCGCACTGCCGCAATTTCATCCGGAGATTCCCTGGAACTCCGCTGTCATCGCCCGCGCGGAGGAACTCGGACGCGGCAACTTCGGCGCAGCGGGGGCCAATGAGGCAGTGACACGCACGATGACCGCGATCGTCATCAACAGCGTCATCGTCGGTACCACGGCGTCCGGGCCGCAATGACACAACTCCGGCCACGCCCTTGCACCGCTCTGTTGAGAAAGGAGTTTCCACTCCGATGACTGCCGACCCCTTGACGGTGTTGACCGAGTTCCTCGCCGACGCCTTCGATCCCGACAAGATCACGGAGGTCACCGAGCGCTTGGTGGCCGACGACGCCACATATGTCTCGCTGACCTTCGATCCCGACCCGGGCCTGCACGAGATCATGCCGTGGGCCGGCACCAACCACGGGAAGTCAGCCTTCGTCGACAACTTTCGCGGTGTCAGCACGCAGTGGCGGCTCGAAGACTTCACGCCGCTGGACACCCTGGTCGACGGTGACAAGGTGGCGCTCTTCGGACGCTTCACTCTGCGATCAGTGACACTCGACAAGGCGGTCACCTCACCCTGCGCCGTGCTGGCAAAGGTCAGCGACGGCAAGATCCGGTACTTCCAGTACATGGAGGACACATTCGCGACGGCACTCACGTTCCGCAGTTCCGGCACCTGGACCATCGACGCCGTGCCAGGCGCCGATACCTTCGAGGTGTAAAGGTGACGCGCCACGCCCCTGGTTGGGCGAGATCTTAGGAGTATGGATGCCGGGAATCGCCGATAAAGCCGTCCGCCACTGGCTTGTCACTGGCGGGTCAGGTGGTCTGGGCCGCCGCTCGTCGAACACGTTTTACGGCAGGGAGATCGGGTCACCGCGACCGTGCGTCGCACCGGGGCGCTGAGCGACCTGGCCGAGGAGTACGGCGGTCGCCTCAACGAGCGGGTTCTCGATCTCACCCGGCTCGACGACGTCGACGATGTGATCCACCGGCTGATTGCCACGGATCCGGTGGACGTGGCCGTCAACAACGCTGGTTTTGCCGTGGTCGGCGCTGCGGAGGAGATGAGCGTGGAGCAGATCCGTGGGCAGCTGGACGTCATGCTGATGGCGCCGCTGCTCATCACGCGCGCCCTTCTGGCGCCGATGCGCGAGCAAGGTGGCGGCCGAATCATTCAGATCTCCAGCATGGGGGGTCAGGTCGCCATCCCCACGCACAGCTCCTACCACGCCGCGAAGTGGGGTCTGGAGGGGTTCACCGAGAGCGTCAATCAAGAGGTGTCCGGATTCGACGTTCACTTGACGTTGGTCGAACCTGGCGGTACACGAACGGGTTTCAAAGACAATCTGACATTCGCTTCGGAGTTGGGTGTTTATCACGGCACTCCGGTGGATCAGGTCAGACGCCAGCTTCAGGACGCCGACGCGAACGCCATGACCGGCGACCCGGACAAGATTGCCGCCGTGATCTTTCAGACCACCCGTCAGACCCACCCGCCGCTGCGTCTGACCCTTGGCGATGATTCTTACGGCGCCATACATGCGGCACTGACTGGCCGTTTGGCCGCCTTGGAGAATCAGCGCGCGGTGGCTGAGTCGATCAGCTTCGGCCGCTGAGCTTTTCGTCGGCCAGGCCGGGATACCGGGCGGCCACTCTCACGCGAATGTCCCACTGGACATCAGGTGGACATGTGGAATGAGACCTGGCAATCAAGGTTGAGAAGCCACAGCTACCGGGATCGACTATCGCGCCATGTTGGTAAACCGCGACAGGTGCAGCTGGTGCGCCACAGTGATATTCGCGGTGGGGCCGTTACGGTGCTTGCCCAGGATGATGTCTGCCTCGCCGCCGCGCGGGTCCTCACGGTCGAAGGCATCGGGGCGGTGCAGCAGCATGACCATGTCCGCATCCTGCTCGAGCGAGCCCGACTCGCGAAGGTCAGAAACCTGCGGGCGCTTGTCCGTTCGCTGCTCGGGACCACGGTTCAGCTGGCTGATCGCGACCACCGGAACATGTAGCTCCTTGGCCATCAGCTTGAGGCTTCGGGAGAAGTCCGAGACTTCCTGCTGGCGCGAATCGTATTTCTTTCCGGAGCTCATCAGCTGCAGGTAGTCGACGACGATCAGCTGTAGATCGGCCTTCTTCTTCAGGCGTCTCGCCTTGGCACGGATTTCCATCATGGTCAGGTTCGGTGAGTCATCGATATAGAGCGGCGCCTCGCTGATCTCACTCATCCGCCGCGCGAGCCGTGTCCAGTCGTCATCGTTCATGCGGCCGGACCGCATATCGCCGAGCTTGATGTTGGCCTCCGCCGATAGCAGGCGCATCACGATCTCGGATTTGCTCATTTCCAGCGAGAAGATGACGCTGGCCTGCCGGTGTTTGATGGAGCAGGACCGCATGAAGTCCAAGCCCAGTGTGGAGTTGTGGGTCGGCACCATCGAGCGGCTCGCCAGATACATGTGGCTGTCGTTGTCCACCTCGACACACCGGACAGGAACCGATGCCACCGGGCGCACGTCGACGATGAACCGCGATCCGCGCCGGGCGGAGCCGCTGTTGGCGCGGCGTTCCTTGTGCAGCAGCGACTTCCGCTCCAAACCGAACACGATGTCGTCGGTCGAGAACGTCAGCGTGTAGGCCGTCGAGGATGCTTCGGTGTGACCGCGCACCCGCTTGGTCGACATCTGGCAGCGGTAGCCGAGGCTCACGATCAGCTCTTCGACATCCGTCACCAACCTGCGGTCGGTGACACTGAACTGCACCGAACCGCCGTGCGTCACAGTGCCATCGGTGTCGAGTAGGCCGGCGAGCAAAGCACGTCGCTGCGCCTCCGAGGCACGCAGATACCGCATCGGGATGTGCTTGTTACGCAATACCCCGATCGTGCGCAGCCGAGCCTGCAGCGTCCCGACAGTGTTCCGGCAGTTCTGGCACAGCACGAGACCGCAGGACGGCCCACCGCACCGCGAGCAACTCGGGGCGGGTACCGGTGCCGTGGACCGTGCCCGTCCACCGCACGACCGGCCGCAGGTCCGGACCTCGCTGGTTCTCGGCACGAACATCTCGCCGCACACCACGCAGGCCTTAGCTGAAGTCCCGGGTGACGCAGGCAGTATCAGTTGATAGCGCCGGTCTGCCGATGCCGACGGACGAGCGATAATGCCCTCCGCTTCGATCCGCATGATGATCTCTGGATCAGCGGAGGTGATCTGCGCCGCCGCACTGGTGCCGTCCCCCAGCCATGCGCCCAGCGTGTAGGGCGGCACCAGCAGATCCGCTTCCGGTGTCGCCAGCGGTTTGGCGTTGACCACCGAATGATTCAGGCGCCGATCGGACGTCGAGCAGCGCAGCGTCTGCGCGAGTTCCTGCGTCGTTCGGATCGAGGCGAACGTCCGCTGATTCTTGTAACCGTTGTAGCCGATCGCGGCGGCCTGCGCAGACTTGCGCGACGCGCGGGTTTCGGTGAGCCACTGATGCTGTTCGTCCGCAACGATCACCGTGCCGTCCGAGAACTCGACCTCGTAGCACGGACGTTCCACCATGACGTCGGTCGCGGCGACCACGCGGGTGGGCAGGCCGTCATCACCGACGAGCTCATCTCCCACCGAGACATCACCCATGGTGGTCCAGCCGGTCGGCGTCGGCAGCGGGGTGTCCAGCGCCAGCGCCTTACCCACGCCAGGTCGGGCCGCGATGATGATCATCTGCCCGCCGTGCAGACCGTTGGTGATCTCATCGAGATCGACGAATCCGGTCGGGATACCGCGCGAAATACCCCCCGAGGACGCGATGGCGTCGATCTCGTCCATCGTGGGCTGCAGCAGGTCTTCGAGGGCGACGAAGTCTTCGGACTGCCGCCGGTCGGCGACGTCGTAGATCTCGGACTGGGCGCGGTCCACGATGTCGTGCACGTCGGCCCCGTCGGCGCCGGCGTAGCCGTACTGCACGACGCGCGTACCGGCCTCCACCAGACGACGCAGCAGCGCCTTCTCGGCCACGATGGTGGCGTAATAGCCGGCGTTGGCCGCGGTCGGCACGGTGGAGATCAGGGTGTGCAGATAGGGGGCACCGCCGACCCGGCGCAGCAGTCCGCGCCGGTCGAGATCGGAGGCCACGGTGACGGCGTCGGCCGGCTCACCGCGGTCGTAGAGGTCCAGAATTGTCTCGGCGACGTCCTGATGCGCGGGGCGGTAGAAATCGCCGGGCCGCATCTTCTCCAGCACGTCGGCGATGGCGTCCTTGGACAGCAGCATGCCGCCAAGCACGGCCTGCTCGGCCGCCATGTCCTGGGGAGGCTGCCGCCCGATGTCCTCGCGAGGCGGCTCGTCGATCCCCGGGTCACCACCACGACTGAAGTCGTCTACGACGGCCACGAAGCGTCCCACCTACCCCTCTAACGCTCATCGCACATACATTCGATTGTAGCTGCGCGCGACAGTATCGAATACCCCCGACAAGTCGCGCGGAGGTAGTCGCGACGGCAAACGTAAGGCTTTGCTGAGGTGCGTGCAACCGGACCCTGTTAGTGAACCTGTGGATGGCGTGTGCACAGCTTCGGTCAGCGGTGTTGACGGGTTGTGGACAACCTGTGCACAAATTTCCGATTTCAGCGATCCAGTGCAGGTGGAGCGCGATTTTGCGTTATGTGACGCTGTGGACACTAACTGCCACGGCGTGTCGGGTCCGGTTGCACTTTCGGGCGTGTTGGATTGCGCCCAGAAGCCGAACAGGTTAACAGCCGGTTTATGTTGCTGGGTGTGAATTGCGGCAACTAGTTCGCTGGAGCGCCGCCCACAAACACAGCAACGCCCGGGTGGGAAGCGATGAGCTTCCCACCCGGGCGTTTGAGGACTGCTTTTACTCCGCAGTGACGTCCAGCGAGACCGCGGCGGTGACGCCGGGGTGCAGCTTGACACCGATCTGGTAGGTGCCGGTGGCCTTGATGTGGGCCTTGGGCAGTTCGACGGTGCGCTTGTCCAGGTTCGGACCGCCCGCCTTCTTGATGGCACCGACGACCGAGGCCGGGGTGACCGAACCGAACAGCTTGCTGCCACCGGATGCGGCGCGCACCGGCAGCGTGACGGCGCCCAGCGACTCCAGGGCGTTCTTCAGTTCGTTGGCGTGCTCGACGCCACGAACTTCCTTGATCTCGCGGGCACGACGGATCTCTTCGGCCTGGCGCTCGGCGCCACGGCTGGCAGCGATCGCCAGACCGCGGGGCAGCAGGTAGTTACGGCCGTAACCGTCCTTCACCTCGACCGAATCGCCGGCGATACCCAGGTGTTCCACCTCAGCGGTGAGAATCAGCTTCATGGTGTGTCTCTCCCCTACCGCGTCGACGAACCGAACGGCAGCAGAGCCACCTCGCGGGCATTCTTCACTGCGACGGCAACGTCGCGCTGATGCTGGACGCAGTTGCCGGTCACCCGGCGGGCGCGAATCTTGCCGCGCTCGCTGATGTAGGTGCGAAGCAACCCGGTGTCCTTGTAATCGATGATCTGGTTCTTGCCCTTCTTCGAGCAGAACACGCACTTGCGGGTCTTGACCGGCTTTTCCGGTGCAGGCCGCCGCTTGTTGGTCTTGGCCATGGGTCAATCTCTTTCTTGAAAACTGCTGAAAATACTTGTCAGAAGGGCGGTTCGTCGTCGCTGCCGCTGTAGGAACCGGCCGCCGGGGCACTGCCCCACGGATCGTCCTTGGGCTGCTGTTCGGAACCGCCGCCGCGTGGCGCACCACCGCCGCTGTTTCCACCGCCACCGCCGCCGAACCCACCGCCGCCGCCACCACCGCGGCTGGCCTTGTTGACCTTGGCCGTGGCGTAACGCAGCGAGGGGCCGATCTCGTCGACCTCGAGTTCGACAACGGTGCGCTTCTCACCCTCACGGGTTTCGAAGGACCGCTGCTTGAGCCGACCGGACACGATCACCCGCGAACCGCGGGTGAGGCTCTCGGCCACGTTCTCGGCCGCCTCACGCCAGATGTTGCAGCGGAGGAACAGCGCTTCGCCGTCCTTCCACTCATTGGTCTGACGGTCGAACGTCCGCGGCGTGGAAGCCACGGTGAAGTTCGCGACCGCAGCACCGGACGGCGTGAAACGCAGTTCCGGGTCAGCGGTCAGGTTTCCGATAACAGTGATGACGGTGTCACCAGCCACGAGATCCTCCTGGGCGTGTAGTCAAAGCGGCGTATGCGTACAAGTGCAGTCGCAGGCGAGCCTACGGACTTRCACCGACGTACACAGTGGTGTCGCGTCGACTCAGTGCTTGTCGGTCCGCATCACCTTGGTGCGCAGCACCGACTCGTTCAGGTTGAGCTGGCGGTCCAGCTCGGAGACGGTCGCGGGCTCAGCCTTCAGATCGACGACGGCGTAGATGCCCTCGGCGTGCTTGGCGATTTCGTAGGCCAGCCGACGGCGGCCCCAGATATCAACCTTGTCGACACTGCCACCGTCCTTGCGGATGACGTTCAGGAACGTCTCCAGCGAGGGAGCTACGGTGCGCTCGTCAAGAGTGGGGTCAAGGATGACCATGACTTCGTATGGACGCATAAGGAACCCATCACCTCCTATGGTCGTTGCGGCCACGGCGTGTCCGTGGCAGGAGGGTCGCCTGCGTCGGCAACCGGCCCAGACTACTGGAACGGGTGCTGATCTGCGAAATCGTCCCGGCGATCGGATACGAGTGTGGGCTCGTGTTCGAGATCCTCGGCCGAATTCGCACGTACGGCAACACTGGGCCGCAGCCACGTCGGCAGCCAGCGCGGCGGGTTGTCCGGCGCGCCGTCGAAGACGCCACCGGACGGATCGTCGACGGCGCCGCGATGACGGACCAGGTCCAACTCCGGTCTGCGGATCTGGCGGACCACCAGCACGATCAGCACCACCACCGCGATATCGCGCAGCAGCACCGTGATGGTGAACCACTGCTCGGGCAGCCCGCGGTTCTGTTCGCCGTACAGATAGAGCATCMGCGGCACCCAGACCAGCGCGTCGATCGTCATCCACGCCAACAGGATTCGGCGGTGCGGCAGCGCCAGCACGGCCAGCGGCACCAGCCACAGCGAGAATTGCGGGCTCCACACCTTGTTGGTCAGCAGGAACACGGCCACCACCAGGAACGCCAGCTGCGCCAGCCGCGGGCGCTGGGCGGCCGTCAACGCCAGATAGGCGATCCCCGCGCAGCACAGCAGGAACAGCACCGCCGTCACCGCATTGGTGACCGTCGGCGGCTCCCAGAACCCCAGGCCGGGGTCGAACCCCTGCCAACCGGTGAACGACTTCACCACGTTGTAGATGGAGTCCATATCGTCACCGCGGCGGGTGTTGAGCCGGAAGAATTCCGACCAGCCCCGCGGGAACAGCACCAGCACAGGCAGATTGACCACCAGCCAGACCAGCAGCGCCGACACCGCCGTCTTGGTGAACTCCCGCATCCGGCCGGTGCGCAGGCACAGCACCAGCAGCGGCCCGAGCAGCAGCAGCGGATAGAGCTTGAGCGCCACCCCGATGCCGATCAGCGTCCCGGCGAGCACCGGCTTTCGTCGCGACCAGGCCAGCAGCGCGCCCGTCGCGCAGGCCACCGCCAGGGCGTCGAAGTTGGTGAAGATCTGGAAGATCAGCAGTGGGGACGCGGCCACCAGTGCGGCATCCCAGATCCGCCGGCCGGCCAGCAGCGCGGTCGCCCAGACCGTCAGCAGCCAGGCCAGCGCCAGGCCGAATGCGGAGATGTTGAAGAACATCACCACTTCGGCCACCAACGGCACCGACACCAGCTTCGTCAGCGCCGAGTACGTTTTCGCCAGCGACATCGACAGGTACTGGTAGATGCCGGTCAGGACCGGATATTCCATGTAGCGGACGGGCGGACTACCGTCGAAAACGACATGGGGGTTGCCGTCGCCGTCCTTCTCGATCCAGCTCGACTTGTACGGAAACTTGCCCTGGTTCAACAGTTCTGCGGTGTACAGCGGAACCGTGTCCGAGTAGCACAGCGAGTAGTAGGCGCGCTGGTTCTCCCAGTTGGCGACGCGCTGCGCGGCGGTGCCGGTATCGGTGGACTGCAGGCAGGCGGCCTTGGTGGAGTAGCCCAGCGCCAGGAAGATGACGCCGATCAACAGCATCACCCGCACCGGCGTCCAGAATCGGGAGCGCCCGATCATCGCGTGGCGACCGACCGGGCCGCCGATGGTCTGGGCGAGCGCCGAACCGATTGCGTCGTTGCGGCTGGGCATGTCCCGGCCGTCGTCACTGCGCCGATCTCCCGCGAGCGGCGCGGGTGAAACCGTACCCGCGTCGCGCTCGGTCACGGCGGCGGCGGGATCGGGGCGCCGGGCGCGACCGGTGCACCCGGCG
>NZ_JBFUKN010000057.1:0-38429 GCF_056400845.1 Mycobacterium sp. P4_H6
CGTCGGTGAATCCGGGCACGCTGCTCAAGCCGTCGGACTCCGCGATCACCTTCGCGTCCTCGGGCGTCACGTTCTGATCCTTGATCAGATACTCCTGCACCCAGACATCCTTGTGCTCGTTCAGCCACTTCTCGGCGCGGTACCAGCGGATGACGAACTCACGGATCGCGGCCGCCTGGGCCGCATTTCCGAGCGCGTCATTGCTGGCGTACACGTAGTAGAGGCCTGGATTGGCGCCCGGAGCGTTGGGAATCTCCTTGCTGCCCTTGCCCTCGGTGGAGGCCAGGTAGCGGAACCGGTCGGGCTGCTTGAGCACCGCGGCGTCGACCTGGTTGGCGCGCAGACCGTCGGCGAATTCGGCGAGCCCGAGGTTCACCGGCTGCACGTCCTTGATGGATAGGCCTGCGGACTTGAGGTTGCGCAACACGATCGCCTGCTGGGCGGTGCCCTCGTTGATCGCGATCTTCTTGCCGCGCAGATCCTCCAGCTTCTCGATACCGGAATCGGGGGCGGTGGCCAGCGTCGCCCCGGGGCCGTCGTATCGGACCGCGCCGACGATCGGCACCCCGGCGTCGGAGTACTGAGCCAGGATGGGCGGCACGTCGCCGACCCGGCCGAGCTGGGCGTTACCGGAGCGGATCGCCTCCAGTCGCAGCGGCCCGCTGCTGAAGTTGGCGTAGCTGACATCGGCGCTGAGCAACTCCTGCTCGCCGGAGAGCGCGAACAGCGTCTTGAGGCGGTTGGCGTCATCGGCGACGACGAGCTTGGTGCCGGCCGGCACGTCGATGGGCAGGGCGGCATCGGGGGTGAGCGCCGCACCGCCTGCGGTGTCGGGTTCGGCCGAGCTGCAGGCGGTCAGCGTCCCGGCGGTCACCGCGGTGACGACCGCTACTCGGAACAGGGTGGACAACGTGCGCATGTCGGACTCCTAGCTGGCTGCCGGTGCGGCGGTGGGCGCCCCGGTGGTGAATCGGCTGGCCGGCCGCGAGAGGCCGAGATGATGGCGCAGGGTGGCGCCGGTGTATTCGTCGCGGAACAGGCCGCGCCGCTGCAACTCCGGGACAACCTGGTCGACGAAGGCCGTCAGCGAGGACGGAAGCGCCGGCGGGATGAGGTTGAAACCGTCGGCGGCGCCGGTGGTGAACCACTCTTCGATGTCGTCGGCCACCTGCTCCGGGGTACCTGCGATGAGGCGGTGACCGCGCCCTGAACTGAGCCGTAGCAGCAGTTCCCGCACCGTGAGGTTCTCGGTCTGCACCAGGCGTTTGATCAGGGCGTAGCGGCTCTTGATGAAATGGGTGTTCGCGTCTTCGTTCTCGGGGAAACGCAGCTGCCGGTCCAGGTCGTCCTTGGTGACCGCGAAACCGACGATGCTGCTGAGCTGTTCGAGTCCGTAATCGGGCACGGTCAGGTCCTCGAGTTGGCGTTTCAGCGCGTGCGCCTCGGCTTCGGTACCGCCGATCACCGCCGACAACCCCGGCAGGATGTGCACCTCATCGGGGTTGCGGCCGTGCTTGCGGATCCGGGTCTTCACGTCGGAGTAGAACTCGCGCCCCTCGGCGATGGTGGGCTGGGCGGTGAAGATGGCCTCGGCGTAGCGGGTGGCGAATTCCTTGCCGGGCTCCGAGGATCCGGCCTGGAACAGCACCGGGTGGCCCTGCGGTGACCGCGGTACCTCCAGCGGCCCGGTCACCGAGAAGTGCTCGCCGACGTGATCGATCCGGTGGATCTTGTCGGGGTCGACAAACCGCGGTGCGTCCTTGTCACCGACGATGGCGTCGTCTTCCCAGCTGTCCCACAACCGCAGCGCCACCTGGAGGAACTCATCGGCCCGGCGGTACCGATGGTCGGGATCGGGGTGGTTCGGATACCCGAAGTTGGCCGCGGCGTCCGCATTGGCGGTGGTCACGATGTTCCATCCGGCGCGGCCCTTGCTGACGTGGTCGAGGGTCGCGAACCGCCGGGCCAGGCTGTAGGGGTCGTTGTAGGTGGTCGACGCGGTGGCGACGAGGCCGATCTGGCTGGTGGCGCCCGACAGCGCGGTCACCAAGGTGAACGGATCCAGCGCATCGAACGGGCGGAACTCGGTCTTGCCCTTCAGCACCGGGTGGTCGGCGAAGAAGATCGCATCCAGCTTGCCGCGTTCGGCGATGCGGGCGAGATCGATGTAGTGGTCGATGTCGGTGATGCCAGAGATCCGGGTCTCGGGCAGTCGCCACGCCGCTTCGTGCTGGCCGATATTGCGTAGGAAAGCGTTCAGGTGCAGTTGTCGTGGCTGCGCTGCCATGGTGAAGCGTCCTCGAATCAGTTTCGGGTTCGGTGTTCACAGTCGCCTTCCATTCGACGTGCCCGGGCCCGATGCGAGAACAGTTACGATCAGCGAAATTTTTCTACGGGCCACCGAGTCCGCGCAGCAGCACCGCCAGGCCGAATTCGAAGGCGTCGCCGGGGCGATCTGCCTGCGCGGACCCGGTGGCCAGCGCTTCGGCCAGTTCCGGTCCGGCCTCGGGACCGTCGCCCCAGGGAGCGGCGGGTGCGGCCACGTCGAGGGCGGAGCCGAGCACGAAGCTGTCGATCAGCGTGATGATGCGCAGGGTGTCCGCGGCGTCGAAGCCGGCCCCGCTGAGGGTGACGGCCAGTGCGTTGTACATCGCGACGGCTTGATGGCTGCCGACCGGATACGCGGTCATCAGCGGGATCAGCCGGGGGTAGCGGGCGTAGCTGCGGTAGTAGGACCGCACGATGTCGCCGACCACGTCGATCCACGGTCCGGCCAGGTCGGGCAGCCGGACCTCGCTCATGGCTTTCTCGCGGAGCAGTTCGATGATCTGCTCGCGCCCGGAGACGTGGTTGTACAGCGAGGACGGGCTGACCTTCAGTGCGCGGGCCAGTTCGGGAATGGTGAATCCACCCTGCCTGCTGACCAGATCCATTGCGGCCGCGGCGATCAGGTCAGTGGAAAGGATCGCCACCTTCGGTCGTCCCATACGGCTTGCTCCTGTAGCACTTGCGGAAAAGTGGGTTGGGTCACACAATAAACGAATTGTATTCGTTTTAGGAGTAGACATGCGCACCCTGATTGCCGGAGCGGCCGCACCACTGTCACGTTCCCACGCCTCCGAGCGGCCGCCGCTGCGGGTGGGACTGGTTCAGCACCGCTGGCGTGCGGACGCCGCCGAACTGGCGCGGGTGCTGCGCGAGGGCATCGACCGGGCCGCGGGCGAGGGCGCCACCGCGGTGTTCCTGCCGGAGATCACCCTGCTGCGCTACCCGGCCGACACCCCCGCCGGCCCGAACCCCGGCGACGGCGCCGAGGACCTCACCGGCGGACCGACCTTCGCACTGGCCGCCGAGGCCGCGCGCGCCAACGAGGTCTTCGTGCATGCCTCGCTGTACGAGAAGGCGCCGGCCGCAGACGGTTTGGGCTACAACACCGCCATCCTGGTCTCGCCCTCGGGCGACCTGGTGGGGCGGACCCGCAAGATGCACATCCCCATCTCTGCCGGCTACTACGAGGACACCTACTTCCGGGCCGGGCCCCCGGACGACGCGTACCCCGTCTACACGCCCGAAGGCCTCGATGCCCGCATCGGATTGCCCACCTGCTGGGACGAATGGTTCCCCGAGGTCGCCCGTAACTATTCGCTGGGCGGCGCGGAGGTCGTGGTGTATCCGACCGCCATCGGATCCGAACCGGTGTTCCCCGACCTGGACACCCAGCCGTTGTGGCAGCAGGTCATCGTCGCCAACGGCATCAACAGCGGCCTGTTCATGGTGGTGCCCAACCGCACCGGCAACGAGGGCGCGCTGTCGTTCTACGGTTCGTCGTTCATCTCCGATCCGTACGGACGGGTGCTGGTGCAGGCGCCGCGTGACGAGGAAGCGGTGCTGATCGCCGACCTGGATCTGGATCAGCGCCGGGATTGGCTGGAGCTCTTCCCGTTCCTGCTGACCCGGCGCCCGGACAGTTATGGCAGGCTGACCGCCGCGGTGGACACCGGACGTCCGTACGGTGAGGGTCACGACGCCACGGCGGTCGTCAAGTGAGCTACTTGATGCCCGCCGAGACCGCACCGCAGGACCGGGTGTGGATGGCCTACCCGTCCGCGGGGTACTCGCTCGGCGACACCGAAGCAGAACACCATGAGGCGCGCACCACCTGGGCGGCGGTGGCGCACGCGATCGCGGAATTCGAACCGGTCACCCTGCTGGTGGATCCCGGTGAGATCGACGCCGCCAAACGCTATGTCTCCCAGGACATCGAAATCATCGAAGCGCCGCTCAACGACGCCTGGATGCGCGACATCGGCCCGACGTTCGTGCACGCCGAGGATGGCTCGGTGGCCGCGGTGGACTGGGTCTTCAACGGCTGGGGCGGGCAGGACTGGGCGCGCTGGGACCGCGATGCGAAGATCGGCGCGCTGATCGCCGAGGCGGCCGGAGTGCCACTGGTGTCCTCGCCACTTGTCAACGAGGGCGGCGGAATTCAGGTCGACGGACACGGCACCGTGCTCGTCACCGACACGGTGCAGCTGGACCCCGGCCGTAACCCGGACCTGAGCCGGTCGGACGTCGAGGCCGAACTCGCCCGCACCATCGGCGCCACCGAGGTGGTGTGGTTGCCGCGCGGACTCACCCGCGACTCGGAACGTTTCGGCACCCGCGGCCATGTCGACATCGTCGCCGCATTCACCGCCCCGGGCCGTCTACTGCTGCACACCCAGACCGCCGGCGCCCACCCCGACACCGCGGTGTGCCGGGAACTACGGGAAAAACTCGCCGACCGATTCGAGATCATCGAGATGCCCGCACCGGATACCCTCACCGATGATGAGGGGTATGTCGACTACAGCTATATCAACCACCTCGTGGTCAACGGCGGCGTGATCGCCTGCAGTTTCGGTGATCCGCGCGATGCGGACGCCGCGGCCATTCTCGCCGAGCAGTACCCGGGCCGCACGGTGGTGTCCGTCGATGCCCGCCCGCTGTTCGCCCGCGGCGGCGGTGTCCACTGCATCACCCAGCAGCAGCCGTCCCCCCGGCGGGCGGCGCTGTGAGCATCCTGTTCTCCGGCGGCACCATCTGGACCGGCACCGACACCACGGACGCATTGCTCGTCAGCGACGGCCTCGTGATCGCGGTCGGTGCGCAGGCGCACGCGTCCGACGCCGATGAGCGGGTCGACCTGGCGGGCGGTTTTCTGATGCCCTCCTTCGGCGACGGGCACGCGCATCCGCTCTATGGGGGACTGGAGTCGGTGGGCCCGCAGGTGCGGCCCTGCACATCGGTCGACGAGATCGTCGCCGCGGTCAAGACCTACGCCGATGCCCACCCCGACCAGGAATGGATCGTCGGCGCCTCCTACGACGGCAGCCTGGTCGAGGGCGGGCTCTTCGACGCGCGCTGGCTCGACGCTGCCGTCGCGGACCGGCCGGTGGTCCTGCGGGCCTGGGATTACCACACGTTCTGGGTGAACTCCGCGGCCCTGCGGCTGGCCGGCATCACCGCAGACACCCCGGATCCGGTCCTCGGTGAGATCCCGCGTCGCGCCGATGGTTCGGTGCTCGGCACCCTGCGGGAATGGGGTGCCACCGATTTGGTCGCCGCGGTGATGCCCGCACGCGACGAGTCCGTGCGCATCGCCGCCCTCGGTACCGCGGCCGATTACTACCTGGCTCGCGGCGTCACCTGGGTGCAGGACGCCTGGGTCGAGCCCGACGATGTGAACACCTACATCGCCGCGGCCCGAGCCGGTGCGCTGCGGATGCGGTTCAATCTGGCGCTCTACGCCGATCCGCGGCATTTCGACACGCAGGTCACGCATTTCGCCGACGCCCGTGACCGGGTCCGGGGCGCCGGCTCACCGCTGCTGTCGGCCGACACGGTGAAATTCTTCGCCGACGGGGTCGTGGAGAACGAGACGGGTGCGCTGCTTGCGCCGTACTGTTCCGGACTGCACAGCCACGGTATGCAACTGTGGGAGGGCGACTCGCTGGCCCGCGCCGCGCAGCGGGTCGACGATCTCGGGCTGCAGATCCACATCCACGCCATCGGGGATGCCGCGGTGCGCCAAGCCCTCGATGCCATCGAACACGTAGTGCGCACCAACGGTCCGCGTGACCGCCGGCCCGTCATCGCGCACGCGCAGCTGGTCGACGATGCCGATCTGGGCCGGTTCGCCGAACTGGGCGTCATCCCGAACATGCAGCCACTGTGGGCCCAGCTGGATGCGTTGATGACGGTGCTGACCGTGCCGCGACTGGGCGCCGAGCGATCCGAGCGGCAGTACCGCATCCGATCCCTGGAAAAATCCGGCGCCGCACTCGCTTTCGGGTCCGACTGGCCGGTGTCCTCTGGTGCGCCGCTGGACGGTATCGCGGTCGCGGTGTCGCGCCAGACCGAGGACGGCACCCCCGCCGGTGGCTGGACACCGCACGAGATCCTGCCCATCGAGGCCGCGCTGTCCGCGTACACGGCCGGTGTCGCCCATCAGGCATTCGCCGAAACAGCCTGGGGGCAGCTGATTCCCGGTTCCAGTGCCGACCTGGTCTGGCTGGACGCCGACCCCACCACGACCGCGGCTCCTGAGCTGCCGGCCGTCACTGTCCGGGCCACCTACCTGCAAGGGCGACCGGTTTACCCGAGGGAAGGCTGAATCCCATGTCCGTTACCGACACCGACACCGAAGGCTCGCTGAAACGGGTACTCGGGTTGCCCTCGCTGGTGCTCTTCGGCCTGGTCTACATGGTGCCGCTCACCGTGTTCACCACCTACGGCATCGTCACCGAGACCAGCGGTGGTCGGCTACCGCTGGCCTATGTGGTGACGTTGGTCGCGATGGTGTTCACCGCCCGGTCCTACGCCAGAATGGCGACGGCGTACCCGGTGGCGGGATCGGCATACACCTACACGCAGAAGACATTCGGCGCACCGGTCGGCTTCCTGGCCGGGTGGGCGCTGCTGCTGGACTACCTGTTCCTGCCGATGATCAACTACCTGGTCATCGGGATCTACCTGGAAGCGGCCATTCCGGCGCTGCCGGCCTGGGTGATCGTCCTGGTCACCATCGCGATCGTGACGGTGCTCAACATCGTCGGCATCGTCTCGGTGGCACGCGCGAACTTCCTCATCATCGCGATCCAGGCGGTGTTCATCGTGGTCTTCGCGGTGCTGGTGTGCGCCTCGTTGGCGGGCAACGGCACCGTCGACCTGGCGGCGCCGTTCACCGGTGACGGCACGGCCGACGGTCTGGGCCCGGTCTTCGCCGGCGCGGCCATCCTGTGCCTGTCCTTCCTCGGCTTCGATGCGGTGTCCACCTTGTCCGAGGAGGCCAAGGACGCCAAACGCACTGTCCCGCGCGCCATCATGATCGCCACCGTGTCGGCAGGCCTGATCTTCATCGTGCTGTCCTACCTGGGCCAGGCGGTGTTCCCGACCAACGAGTTCGCCGATGTCGACTCCGGTGCGCTCGACGTGATGGCCGCTGCCGGTGGCGACTTCCTGGTGACGTTCTTCACCGCGGCCTATGTGGCCGGAGCGCTGGGTTCGGCCATCACATCGCAGGCCTCGGTGGCCCGCATTCTCTTCGCGATGGGGCGCGACGGCATCCTCCCGCGTGCGGTGTTCGGGTACGTCTCCCGCAGGTTCGCCACCCCCGTGTACGCGATCCTGGTGGTGTCGGTGGTGTCATTGCTGGCCATCGTGATCGACCTTGCGACCCTGGCGTCACTGATCAGTTTCGGTGCGCTGGTGGCGTTCTCGGTGGTGAACCTGTCGGTGATCAAGCACTACTTCGTGGATCTGAAAGAGCGCTCCGGCGGCCAGGTCATCGGCAGCCTGATCCTGCCGCTCATCGGTTTCGCTCTCACCGTGTGGCTGTGGACCAGCCTGTCGGCGATGACCCTGGTCACCGGATTGATCTGGCTGGCAGTCGGTTTCGCCTGGCTGCTGGGCGTGACGCGGCTGTTCCGCCGGCCCACCCCCACGTTGGATCTCAAGGAGTAGGCCGGCGGGCGGGACTCAGACCAGCGTGATGGTGACCTCGATGTTGCCGCGAGTCGCCTTCGAGTACGGGCAGGTCTGATGCGCGGCGTCGACGATGGCCTGTGCCACGTCGCGCTCCACGCCGGGCACGCTCACGTTCAGCCGGGCCGCCAGCCCGAACGCGCCGTCGTTGTTCAGCAGATCGACCTGCGCGTCGACAGCGGTCTCCGCCGGAAGCTTCACCTTGTGTGAGGCGGCGGCAATGCCCATGGCGCCGATGAAGCAGGCGGACCATCCGGCGGCGAACAGCTGCTCGGGGTTGGTGCCGCTGCCGGTGGCTCCGGGCGGGGTCAGCTGGATGTCCAGGTTGCCGTCCGAGCTGTAGGACTCACCCTGGCGACCACCGGTGGTGTGGGTCTCGGCGGTGTACAGAACGGTCATGGCTGGCTCCTCAGGTTTCGGGTCGGCCCGGTCGTTCCGGGCTTGACTGCTGAGTAGAACTCCGCGAATTTTTCTTTCATTCCCGATTTAATCGGACGCGCTACAATTGGCTCATGAAGCCCACGTCGCCCCAACTGTCGGATTTCATGTGCTTCGCCGTGTACTCGGCCAACCTCGCCTACGGCAAGGCCTACAAACCGATCCTGGACAAGCTCGGCGTCACTTACACCCAGTACCTGGCGATCGTCGCGCTGTGGGAAGAGGACCACCAGACGGTCAGCGGCCTGGGCGAGAAGCTCTTTCTGGAATCGAACACGCTCACCCCGATCCTCAAGCGGCTCGAAGCGGTCGGGTACGTGACCCGGCAGCGGTCCGCCCAGGACGAGCGCCAGGTGGTGATCAGCCTGACCGACGCCGGCCGGGCGCTGCGTGAGCAGGGCCTGGAGATGGATCTGGTGGCGGCCACCGGCCTGTCGCCGGAGGAGTTCCGCGTTCTGCAGAAGGGGATCGCGAACCTGCGGGACAACCTGCGTGCACATGTCCAGGAAAGTGCTCACACGGACTGAGGCTCGGGCATACTTCTCGGCGTGACCGACACGCAGGTATTGATCGCGGGCGCAGGCCCGATCGGGCTGACCGCGGCCATCGAACTCGCCCGCCGGGGTGTGGCCGTCCGGATCGTCGATCCGCTGCTCGAGCCGCCGCAGTACGCCAAAGCGGTTGGCGTGCAACCGCGTACGCTTGAAGTCTTCGAGCGGATGGGTATCCTGCGGCAAATTCTCGACGCGGCCGTGCCCTTCCGTGGACAGATCGTCTACGTCAACGGTGAACCCGCCGGGCAGGTCGACTTCGCCCTGCCCGAAGATGTGCCGTTCGGGTTCATCGGCCTGCCGCAGTACAGCACCGAGCGGGTGCTGCGCGAGGAGTTGGCCACCCGTGGTGTCCCCATCGAACGCGGTGTCCGGCTGGCCGGATTCGAGCAGGATATCGACGGCGTCACCGCCACCCTCGAGGGTGAGATCGGTCAACAGAAGGTGCGGGCCCAGTATCTGCTCGGTGCGGACGGTGCCCATTCCGTGGTCCGCAAGACTCTCGGCCTGACCTTCGAGGGCGCTGCGTTCGAAGAGCAGTACATGCTCGGCGATGTCGAGGTCGACTGGTCGCAGCCCGCGGGCTACGCCATCCGCGCGATGCACCAGACCGACGGCAAGATCGATGACCTGCTGGTGTGCATCCCGCTGCCCGGCCGTGGACGCTACCGGATGTCGATGCTGGTGCCCTCGGATCTGTCCACCGAGGCGACCGGCGGTGTGCAGCACGGCTTCGAGAGCGGCAATCCGCCGCAGCTGCACCACATTCAAGCGGTGCTGGACAGGCTGTCCCCGGAGCCGACGACGGCCCGCAACATGCGCTGGTCCTCGGTCTTCCGGATCAGCCACCGGATCGTCAACGCCTACGGCAGGGGCCGGGCGTTCGTCGCTGGCGACGCCGCGCACATCCACCCGCCCACCGGCGCTCAGGGAATGAACACCGGTATCCAGGACGCCTACAACCTGGCCTGGAAGCTGGCCCTCGCGGTGACCGGTGATGCGGCCGAGGGGCTGCTCGACAGCTATGACGCCGAGCGTCGGCCGGTCGGGGAGGAGGTGGTCGGTCGCACCGTGCGTAGCGCCCGCGAGGGGATCGGCGCCGATTCCGACGATCCTTCCTTCGTGATCCGTCGCGAGGCCCAGTTGCTGATCAGTTATGCCGACAGTCCCATCGTGGCCGACGGCGCCGGCGGCCGCGCGCCCGATGCCCGCGGATTGACCCGCGCCGCCGAAACCGATCCGGTGCGGCTGTACACACTGCTGGCCGGCACCCGGCACACCCTGGTGTTGTATGCCGATGCCACAGCGAGTTTCGACCTGCTGGAGGTGGCCGCGGCCGCCGCGCAGGATGCCTCCAACGGTCTGATCGATGTCTACGTGGTCGCTCATGCCGACGCCGCCGTGGACGCCACGGTGCTGCCGCTGCTCCGAGATGCCGACGGAGATTTCGCGAAGGCCTACGGTGTCGACGGGACGACGGCGATCGTGGTTCGTCCGGACGGACACCTCGGCTACGTCGGGCCGGCCGCGGCCGACTCACTGACCGGATACCTCAAGCGGACGTTCCGCTAGGGCACCAACTGCACCTTGAGGTGATCTCCCGCTCGCGACATGGCGGCGTCGTAACCCGCGGTTGCGTCGTCCAACGGCATTGTGGTGGTGATGATTCCGTCCACGTTCAGCCTGCCGGACTGCAGCAGGGGAACCAGTTCCGGCCAGGTCTGCTGCACCGGTGCGGTGGTCAACCGGATGGTCAGGCTGCGGATCAGGCAGGCCAGCGCCGGCAGCGGGTAGGGCTGTAGGTCGTGCACCCCGACGATGGACACCGTGCCGCCGGTGCGCACGGTGTCCAGTGCGTCATTGATGGAGGTGTCGGTGCCGACCGCGTCGATGACGGAATCCACCCCGATGCCGCCGGTGGCCTCCCGGATGGTCTGCGCCGCCGGCGGTGACACGGGTACCGCACCCGCGGCCTGCGCGCGGTCGCGTCGTGTCTGTACCGGGTCGACGGCGTACACCGTTGCCGCACCGAGAGTCAGGGCGCTGCGCAGCGCGCACATGCCGACCGCACCGAGACCGATCACCGCGACAGATCCGCCCAGCGGGATATCGGCGCGTTTGGCCGCCGCCCAGCCGGTGGCCAGATTGTCGGTGAGGAGCAGGGCCTGTTCGGTGCTGATCCCGTCCGGCATCCTCAGCAGCTGGAAGTCTGCACCCGGAACCGCCAGCAGTTCGGACTGCGCGCCGCCCAGCGCCCCCGAACCGAAGATCTGCGGACCGTGCACACAGCGGATCGGATCATGGGTGGCGCATCCCGCGCAACGCCCGCAGCCGGCCACCGAGGACACCAGCACCCGGTCGCCGGCGGTGAAACCAGTTACCTCCGGGCCGGTTTCGACCACAGTGCCGATCGCCTCATGCCCGAGCGCAACCGGCTCGAAGATCGGGTAGTGCCCTTCCAGGAAGTGCAGGTCGGATCCGCAGATGGCGGCGGCCTCCACCTTGACGATGGCGCCGTCCGCGCCGGGCAGTTCCGGGTCGGGCCGGGTCTCCACACTGACCGCTCCACTGGCGTCGACCATCACTGAACGCATGCTCATTCCTCCCGGAAGTCCGACCAGACGGGTTCGTACACGGCGGCGTGATAGGTGCTCAGCCGCCAGGGGCTGACGGTATGGATCTCGCCGTCGGCGTTCTTGAAATACGAGTGCTTGATCGACGGGTGCGCCCACACGGTCTTGCGGATCTCCTCCTGGGAACGCCGGTGCCACTCGGCGGTCGGCTCCGGCAGCGGCTCCAGTGTCCGCAGCCTCTCGGTGATGAGGCGCTGCAGGCATTGGTTGATGTAGCGCATCTGCAGTTCGGAGTTGAGGATCAGGCTGCCGCCGTGCGCAAGGTGCGCGCCCGGGCCGTAGGTCATGAAGAAGTTCGGGAAGCCCGGCACCGCGATGCTGCGGTATGCGTAGGGCCGGTTACCCCATGTCTCGTGCAGATCGGCGCCGTCGCGTCCGGTGACGGTGATCGGGAACAGGACCTCGGTGGCGCGGAAACCGGTGGCGTACACGATGATGTCGACATCGTGAGCGGCGCCGTCGGTGGTGACGACGCCGGTCGGGGTGATGTGGTCGATGGGGGTACGGATCAGTTCGACGTTGTCGCGTTTGAGGGTGCTCAGCCAGCTGCCGTTGTCCTGCAGGGTGCGCTTGCCGGTGGCGGGGTAGTCGGGCAGCACCTTGGCCAGTAGATCGGGGTCGTCGCCGACCTGGGTGGTGATCCAGTCGGTGAACATGATCCGGGCGATCGCGTTGATCTCGCTGACCGCGTTCGCTTGGTCGCCGTATTCCGGGTCGACGATGGCGGCGTCCAGGCCCTTGTCGGCGCCGGGCCACAGCAGCAGGAAGCGGTACCAGCGACCGTAATAGGGCAGATGCTCCATGGCCCAGCGCACGCCGTCGGCGACGGGCTCGTGGTACATCGGGTTGGGGAACATCCATTGCGCGGTGCGCTGGAACACCGTGAGATGTTCGACTTTGCCGGCGATCGCCGGCGCGATTTGGAACCCGCTGGCGCCCGCGCCGATCAGGGCGACGCGCTTGCCGGTGACATCGACGCTGTGATCCCAGGCGGCGGAGTGAAACGCCGGTCCGGCAAAGGTTTCCGCGCCGGGGAAGTCCGGGAGGCTGGGCCGGTTGAGCTGGCCGACGGCGGTGATGACGGCGTTGGCGGTGAAGGTTCCGTTGCCGGTGTCGATCGTCCAGCGGTCGCCGTCCCAGCTGGCCGAGTGCACCTCGGTGTCGAACCGGATGTGCGGGCCCAGGTCGTGGCGGGCCACCACGTCGGCGAAGTACTGGCGCAGCTCGGGCTGCTCGGCGAAGAAGTGATCCCAGTGGTTGCTGGGTTCGAAGCTGTAGCAGTAGAAGTGGTTGGCGACGTCGACGCGCGCGCCGGGATAGCTGTTCTCCCACCAGGTCCCGCCGGGTCCGGCGTTCTTCTCCAGGATGGTGAAGCCGATGCCGGCCTGCTTGAGCCGCACGCCGGCCAGCACTCCGGATTCCCCGGCGCCGATCACGACGACGTGGAAGTCCCCGGTGTCGTCGAGCTTGGCGGGCCGGCGCGGATCGACGCCGTCGAGGTCGAGTTCCTCGAGCACCAGCGGCAGGTTGTCCTCGCCGACCGCTTCGCAGGCCGCCCAGTCCAACATCTCGCGCACCAGTTCGGGGGACAGTGGTTCGGGGATATGGCAGCCCCGGTCGCGGTACGCGGCGACGATCGGCAGCGCCTCGGCGCGGGCGCGGGCCTTGTCGTCCTCGGACATGAAGCCCTGCACCTCGTTGAGGAACAGCCCGGCCTGCTTGTAGTCCCGGATGAAGCGCGGGTCCCCGGTGATGTGCACCAGCGACAGCAGCAGTGTCGGGATGCTGACCTGCTCCAGCGCCGCGGTGATATCGGCGTCGGAGGTGTCAAACGGCTGTCCGGCGTGGAAGCTGCGCGTCACGGGGAGTTACGCTACGGCGCGTTGCGTTATAGGGCAAGGGACATATTGGTGATGGTTGCGCTCTGCCTTCTGCAGAACGCGGGCGGCAACGTGGGGCTTGACCGAGGAGCACATCGCGAACCGCTCGTGGTTCCGTTGTGCGACGGTCTTTTTGGGTCATGAGTTCCCGTGCGTACAGACCCATCCGGGCCTGGTGCCGTTGTTCGGCCTCGAAGATGTTGCCCACGACGTCGGGTGCGGGCCGGGCACCTGCCCTTAGCGGGTGGGCCACCGTCAGACGGTGATGGCGAGCCCGCCGGTGAGTACGCTTCTTCGGGCCCTGCTATTCATTCACAGCGGCTTTCGGTCTGAGGTGGCGCACCCGATGCGGGGTGCAGCGAGGGCTGATCTCACGGCGTGAGCAGTACGCTGCCGGTGGTTCTGCGTGCTCCAATGTCCGCGTGGGCCTTTCGTGCCTCTGCGAGCGGATAGACGGTGGGGGCAACGGTGCCAAAGATGCCGTCTCGCAATGCGTTGAAGATGGCAGCAGACCCGGCAGTCACCAGATCAGGGGTGTTGACGTACTGACCAGTGCTGGGCTGAACGAAGCGTACATTCCGCTCGGCGAGGTCGCTCGGGTCAACAGGGGGCAGCCCTGCGGAACCACCGTAGAGGACAGCCGTGCCGCCAGGCTTCACGAGCGGCCAGAGTTTGGCGAAGCCCGGTCCTCCCACGCCGTCGAAGAGCACGTCGATGCTTCGGGCACCGACGATGGCGGTGATGTCGTCAGCAGCGGAACCGGGTTGTGCAGAGACCAGCACGTCTTCGATCCCCGCTTTGCGCAACTGCGCTGCTTTGTGCTCGGAGCCGACGATGCCGATCACGCGAACGCCCGACACGGTCAGCCACCGGGTCAACAATGTGCCCACCCCGCCGGCGGCCGGGCCGACGATCACGATATCCCCGGGTTTGACCTCGACGATGAGACTGAGCAGTGCCCACACCAGCATGCCTTTGGACAGCACTGCAGCAGCTGCTTCGGTGGTGATGTCATCGGGTAGGGCGACCAGCTGGCCGCCGTCGATGACGCGTTGTTCGGCGTAGGCACCGAGGTTGGTCCAATAGGCGACGCGGTCTCCGACCTTCCATCGTGACGCTTTATCCGCCACCTCGGTGACCCTTCCGGCGCCCTCCATGCCCAAAACTGCCGGGAAGTGGGTCATCGGGAAGATTCCTGCACGGAACATGATGTCGACGTAATTGACGCCGATGTGGTCATGGGTCAGCTGGACCTCACCATGTGTCGGTGGGGGAAGAGTGCGGTCACTGAACTGCAGCACTTCCGGGCCGCCGTGAGAGTAAATGTGTACGACACCGCTCATATGCAAGTCCTGTTCCTAGTGGGGTGGTTGTACGGGAGGAGTCGACGACCATAGTAGGTGACATGTCTCGGAATAACGTGTCATGTCACGTAGTTGTTGGATGTGAAACGCAGCAAGCGTTTTCGACAACAGGAGGGCGAGATGGCTCAGCTCGAAGGAAAAACAGCATTGGTTACCGGCGGCACATCCGGCATCGGTTATGCGACGGCGCGCGCCTTCGCCGACGAGGGCGCCAAGGTGTTCATCACAGGGCGTACCCAACAGCGCGTCGACGCCGCCGCAGCGTCGCTGGGTTCCGGTGTCATCGGTGTCGCCAGCGATGTCACCAAGACCGAGGATCTGGATCGACTTGTCGGGGTCATCCGCGACGCAGGTGCCGGCCTCGACATCGTCTTCACCAACGCCGGCAGTGGTGAGTTCGCCACGCTGGAGGACGAGACACCCGAACACCTCATCGACACGTTCAACCGCAACGTGGGCGGGACGGTGTTCACCGTGCAGAAGACGCTGCCGCTCCTCAATCCCGGTGCCTCGATCGTTCTGTCCGGCTCCACTGCGGCCACCAGGGGTACCCCGGCATTCGGCGCCTACGCCGCGGCTAAGGCTGCTGTCCGGTCCTTCGGCCGTACCTGGGCCACCGAGTTGGGCGAGCGTGGCTTCCGGGTCAACACGGTCGTACCCGGTCCCATCCTGACCGAGGGACTCACCGAACTGGTGCCTGACAAAGACCAGCGGCAGGTGTTTTTCGACGGTCTGGCAACGAACCCGATGAAGCGGCTGGGTGATCCTGCCGAACTGGCCGCCGTGGCGGTGTTCCTCGGCTCCGATGCGAGCAGCTTCATGACAGGTGCGGAGATCTTCGTCGACGGGGGCATGAACCAGGTTTAGCCGGTCTATCTGAGGTCGGGACGCGGCAAGGTGCCCTCGCGCAACAGACTCTCGTGTACAACGGCGAGGATGTCGGCGAGGGCATCCTCGTGCTCGGGATCCAGATCGGCGAAGAACGCCCGGTGTACCCACTCTGCGTGCACCGGGGCGGCGCCGGCGAGCCGGTCCCAGCCCTCGTCGGTCAGGACGACGACAGTGCCACGGCCATCGGTGTCACAGGTTGTGCGCTCGACCAGGCCGCGGCGTGCCATACGGATCAGGTGGTGAGAAACCCGGCTGCGTTCCCATCCGATCACCGTGGCCAGTGTGGTCAGCTGCAGGCGGCGATCCGGTGCGCGGGAGAGCGTACTAAGCACCGTGTAGTCGTACAGCGAAAGACCGCACTCGGTGCGCAGGTGACGGTTCACCTCGTATTCGAACCGGTGATAGACCTGCATGAAATTCAGCCAGGCCCGCTGCTGCCTCGGCGTTATTGGGTACTCGCCGGAATCAGTCATCGCGCATCATGGAGAAGCATGTCGCCTATCTAAGCAAAACTCAACCCCGATATGCGGTTTCGGTGACTATCCGTGTCGACGACCACCGAACGGGCTCGAAGCCGGCCAGCCCGGCGCGGAACGCTTCGATGCGGCTAAGCCGGTGACGCCACCGCTTACGACGTGAGTGTCACGCTGTCCGACAAGGTTGTGTGCACGGCTGAGACAGTTCCGCCGTTCAGCGCCGAGGGGCTGTCTTCGTCGTCGGGACTGCCGTGCTACGTAACTCTCTGTCCGGCAGCGACTCGGCGCTTCGCTCGCCATGACGGTCGGTCATCACGGAAGCGTCAACGCCGTCAGGGAAACCTCTGGAGTTGAGGTGGAGGTCAGATGGCGTGCGGCCTCTGGCGAGTGGCACGCCCCAAAGCGCAGCGATCAGCTAGTTGGGCCAGCACGGCATCCGAGGGCTAGACGCACTGCTACGCGCGGATCGCTGTGGGATGGCAAGAACGTGGCGGTGCGGGCGCGCCGTCAGGCAGAGAGATCGAGTGCATTGAATCTGTGGTGTGCCCAGAGGCGGCGCGACGATTCCTCCGGGTAGGGGCGATCGGTCGTGTCGACGCTGTAGACGCGTGTAGTGCGAGTGCCTGACGGCTCATAAGGCGGCCATCTGGGCGCACCACGGGTGGCGAAGTCCACCCAGTCCGTCCGCATGGTGCGTGAGAGCTGCTCGTATTCGTCTGCCGCGCCGGGATGGGCTGACGGATGGCTGGTGATGTCATTGCGTGTGAGCGTGCCGAAGACGAGCAGCATGTCCAGGCTGTGTGAGGCGCCCTCATCTGGGTTGAAACTCCAGGCCAATTCGTACACTCGCGAGGTGCCGCCTCCTGCGTGGTGGGCGGCGGCGAGATGCTCACACGGCATGCGAAACAGCCAGTCCGAGTTCACTATTTCGTACAACTCTGTGGCACCGGCATCAGGGTAGGCGGCGCGGTAATCACCTGGCCGGCAGGAGGTGGGAGCGAGTCGTTCGATGGTGTCGGTGAGCAACCCGTCGGGGACAGCGTTGTCGTGCCATGGGTGGAATAGGGAGTACTCGTCACGGGTGTGTCCGACCAGCAGATCGATACCGCGTGAGGTGCCACCGGCCAGGGCGCGCCACGGGGCGTCAGGCAGTGTGGCGCCGTCAACGATGGGCGAGAATGGTGTCGGGGTCAGCGCCATCGGACCCCACGCATCGGCGAAGTGGGGCATCCGCTTCAGCAGCCTCTCACTGGCCGCCACGAGCGACTGAGGCGAAAAGTGCTGCAGATCAGTCGTTGTGGCCTGCGCCCCGAGTTCGCCGGCGATCTCATCCGAGACTGCGGCCGCGAGTCGCTCGGTGAAGAATGTGCCGGGCACGCTTTGGGCGATCGCGCGCGTGAACAGGCCCGCACTTGCCGGCATGGTGAGCAGCGAGGCGACGCTGCCGCCGCCCGCGGACTGCCCGAACACGGTGACGTTGTGCGGATCTCCGCCGAACGCGGCGATGTTGTCCTGTACCCATCGCAGTGCGGCGATCTGATCGAGCAGGCCACGGTTGTTCGGGGCTCCGGCGATGCGGGCGAATCCCTCCGCCCCGACACGGTAGTTGAGGCTCACCACCACGACACCGGAGGCCGCCAGCGTGGCGCCGTTGTGGTGGGGGTTGGCGCTGTGTCCTTCCAGGTAGCGTCCACCGTGGATCCACACCATGACCGGTAACCCGGCCGCGCCAAGACCAGGTGACCACACGTTGAGGGTCAGCCACGAAGCGTTCAACTCAGAGTCAGATGCATCAGTTTGGGGCGCAGGCGGACCGAACACCTTGGCCTCGCGCACGCCATCCCAGGATGCTGGCGGGACGGGATGCCCGAAACGGTGAGCACCCACGGGCGGTAGTGCGTAGGGGATCCCGCAGAACACGGCAACGTCATTTTCCCAACGGCCGCGGACTGCTCCAGCGTCCGTGCGAACCTCTGGATCGGCTGTCACACACCAATTCCACCATGCGAAGTCACTGTAGCCAGGCCTGTGTGCAATGCGTGTAGTCGGACCGCGCTCAGCCCATGGCGAAAGGGCCCTTTCATCCGCCCCTGAACGACGGGGTTCGGGATGGAGGGCCATCCGCACCCGAGCGTCCTCGGGTCTAGCGTTGATTCGGAACCTGAATGTGCGGCCTGTGTGGTGTGGGAGCAACCGAAGGTCCGCGGCTATGGTCGATGATGGGAGCGTGCCGCGATTGATCGCTCCTGTCATGGCGTCGGGATTGTTTTTCGGGTCTGCCCAACCCGAGATGGCGGTGGGGCCTGGGGCGGTCTTGCGGCCGTGGCGGCTCGACGATGCTGGCGCGGTCATGGAGGCGTTCGCCGATCCCGATATCCAGCGTTGGCATGTGCGGCGGGTGGATTCGGTAGAAGAAGCTGCTGAGTGGATCAGCGCTCGGCAGCGCGGATGGGTCACCGAAACGGAGCTCAGCTGGGCGGTAGCCGACAGGCAGACCGGCGCGCTGCTGGGCCGGATGACGCTAGGGGGCGTGAAACTGGACAACGGGTCAGCGGGACTGGCGTACTGGATGGTCCGTGCCGCCCGCGGCCGAGGTTTGTGCACGCAAGCGGCGCAGGTCCTGTGCCGGTGGGCATTCGACGCCGGTTTCCATCGCATCGCCCTGGAGCACTCGGCCGCTAATCAGGCATCCTGCCGAGTGGCCGTGAAGGCCGGCTTCCTCGCTGAAGGAATCCGGCGGGGATCGGCGTTGCATGCCGATGGGTGGCATGACATGCACGTCCACGCGCGGCTGGCCACTGATGTCCACGCCTACTGAAGTGCGCGCCGACTGCGAGACCAGCTGCGTGACTGCCGGATCGACTGGACGGGGTGGAAGTGACGTTGACTGAGCTGCCATTCCGGCGCTCGTGTAGGGCCCTTTGGTGGCCGGGGGGCACGGTTCTGCTCGCTGAGCACCGCACCCATGCGGGCCCGAGTGTTGGGCTGCACCCGGCGGCGGGGTCGAAGGCGACGAGACCCGTACGAGGCGTTGGCGCGCGAAGTACTCGAGGAGACCGGTCTGCTGATCGCCGCCGCGCATCACCCGCGGCCGGTCTGGGTCCAGACCGGGCCCGTAGCGGAGATACATGCGCAGAGCCGCGGGTGCCGAACTCGGCGGTTCGCCCGAACAGGGCACCGCATCGTCTCCCAGCACGAACCGGACGCATTCGTCGAGGACGACGCGCGCACCGACGCGCGAGAACTCCACGGGCGAAGCGCTTCTGGTCTCCATGTTCATCCGCTCAAGCAAGTAGGCGATTCACATCATGTTGTGACTGCGCGAAGCACGAGCGCGACTACGATGTCGACCTCCGCTTGAAGCACGGTGTCGGGTTCCCGCACCCATCTGAAGACGGCCCCCTGCGCGACATCACTGAGCGCGCGTGCGATTACGGCGGCGTCCACGGTTTGACTGATCTGCCTGTGGTCCTGGCCGTTTTTGAGGACCGGAGACAGGTCATCCAGCAGTTGTGACTCATAGAGGACCGGCCCGAGCGCGGCGGTCCAGCCCCGCATCATCTGTCGACTCAGCTCCGGTTCTGATTCCATCGCCTGGCTAATCACCCGGAAATAGTCCCGAATGATCTTTGAAACGTCCTCTTTGCTCGCGTTCGTCACTTCCTCGACGGCGATATCGGCCATCTGCCTGACCCACAGCATCGGGATGTCGCCCTTGTTGGGGAAGTAGTTGAACGCCGTCCTGCGGGAGGTGCCGGCCTCCGCAGCGATGTCAGCCATGGTCGTATTCTCGTAGCCCTGTGTGACGAATAGCTTTGCAGCGGCGTCGAACAGGGCCTTTCTCGTGTTCACAGCCCGCCGGTTTGGTGGAGGCGACGCCGGTCCAGGATGCACGTCCTTTGGCCGCCTTCCTCGGTCGCCTTGCCCCAATTTGCACTCGGGTGCATACTAGTTGCGGAGCCGGTTGCACTCAAGTGCAAGTGTCGAAATAAGGGGAGCTGGGATGAAGCCGGTGTCCGCGCTCAAGCTCACTGGCCCCGATCCGATCGCGCGGGCGAGACAACACACTCCCCACGGGCGGCGCCGCCAGTTCGGCGGCCGGATCCTCTAGTTCGGCACTGCTAGACCCCCAGCATCAATGGGATCAGTGCTGGCTGACGACGTGCCGGTTCGTCGGTACCGGCCGCCAGGCAGGCACGTCACAGGAAAGGTGAATACCGCGTGAAACTTGAAGAATCCGCTCGCGCACTCATAGGCCGCGGGGCTGACGCGACACTTGTCACCCTCAATCCCGATGGCAGCCCACAGGTTTCAGCGGTCTGGGTGGCGTTGCGCTCGACACCTGAAGGCGATGAACTGGTCGCCGCCCATCTCAACGAATACCGCAAGACGCGCAATATCCGCCGCGATGGGCGGGTCGCCGTCACCATCCTCGCGCCGAGGATCGATGGACAGGCGACGCCGTACCTGTCGATCACCGGTTCGGCGCGCGTTGTCGAGGGCGGGGCCCCTGAACTGTCCGTCGAGTTGGCCGAGGCGATGCTCGGCACGAGCGAGCACTTCCCTCCGCCGAATGCGCCAGCCGGATTCGTGACGCACATCCGGGTCGAGAAGGTCGGCGGCAGTCTCGTCTAATTACGTGTTGCAGCACGGCCTTCGACTTCAAGCAAGGAATGCGATTGCCTGCTGAAAGGCCGAGCAGTACGACGGGGGTCTCCTTTTGCGCCGAGTCGGTGGCTGAACACCGTCTTCGTTTATGCCGGACGGTAGCCAGGCCGTCGCAGCTCGTCCAGGCGGGGTTCTGCTCATGGCTCTGGCCGGCAGATCCTCCGCCCTTGAAGATCTTCAAGGCTCTGGCGCGGAGGTCCTCTGCAGCCGGTTCCATTAGGCGGCCGCGTTGTTCTTGAGGGTTTAATCTGTGTGCGTGCAGTCTGTAGGGACGGTGCGAGTGTGGCATCGGGAGGAGGGGTGGGGGTAATAGATTGCCCCGACGCTCCGGGAGCTGTTTTGTCCACTTCAGTGACGCTGGTGGAGTCGTCAAATTTGCTGGGGCGCATACCATTCCGGCTCTTGTCACTTGCGTGAGTGAATCGGTTTCACCATCGCCGCGAGAGATTCGCAACCCCGCACCTAGACGCCTCGGACTCTCCAACGAGATTGAGATCGACAGCCCGTTAATGCGAGCGACACCGGCTTCCCGCACCCCATGGCCGATCGTCAGCGCGAAGCCATGTCGTGCCGCCGGTCAGCGAGATGGTCTCTTCCGGAGTCGCGAGAGAAGCGACGCATATTCGGCTTCGCGTTGGTAGACACGGCACCACATGTGGAGGCGCTCGAGTGTTGAGGGGGGAAGTGCAATTTGGCCCTGCAGGGCGACGTGAACGAGGCGGTGTATGGCAGCCGAGTGGTGAGCGCTGCCCAGGTCCATGAAGACCAGGGCGCGTTGCTCGACGCTCAGGTGTGCGTTCAGATTGTCGGCAAGTTCCCACGCAATCTGGTGTTCAGTCGTTGCAATCACGTTGTTCTACCTTCTGTTGTGCCGCTGCTCCTGTCGGCCGAGACCGTTCATCGGGATTTCGGCTGGACGCTCGCTAGCAAGAACTGCATGCGCTTGGCTCCGAGTTCGGGAATTAACGATTGCCCGGAACCGGCGCTATGGCTGTCGACGGGTTGCTCTGTCTCGGAGACGCAGTCAGGAGTGTCGCCACGGTGGTGGCAACGACTGACAACGCCATAACCACCTGGCCCTGATGAATGGCTTCGGCCAGCGCGATCGTGACGCGAGAGTCTTTGCTTGAGCTACTGAATGTGCTTCTGTCGGTCGTGCCAGGCGCGTTCGCGTAGCAGATACTTCTGAGTCTTGCCGGTGGATGTCTTGGGAAGGTCACCGAATATCACGTGCTTGGGTGCCTTGAACCGCGCAATGTTGGCCCGGACGTGATCGATGATGTCTTCGGCCGTCGCTTCGCGGCCAGGTTTGAGTGCGACGTAGGCGGCCGCTACTTCGCCCCACTGAGGATCCGGTACCGCGATGACTGCAACCTCAAGGACGGCGGAGTGCTCCATGATTACTTGCTCAACCTCTACCGAGGCGATGTTCTCGCCGCCCGAGATGATTACGTCTTTATTGCGGTCGCGTAGTTCGATATATCCGTCAGGATGGCGCACGCCCAGGTCGCCAGTTCGGAACCAGCCGTCGGGCACCGCTGCTTCGGTGCCCTTCCGGTCATGCAGATATCCGAGCATCACGTTGTTTCCGCGCAGTGCGATCTCGCCGGTACTCAGGCCGTCGGAGAGCACGTCGGTGCCATCATCGGCGAGTACGCGAATCTCGCAGGAGATCATGTTCGCGACGCCCTGCCTGGCTTTGATCTTCGCGCGCGATTCCAGATCGAGTGCGTCCCATTCGGGGCGCCAGTCGCATATGGCTGCGGGTCCGTATGTCTCGGTCAGCCCGTACAGGTGCGTGACGTCGAATCCGAGCTCCGCCATCCGCCGCAGGATGGCCGGTGAAGGCGGCGCACCGCCGGTGGCGACCCGAACGGGGGTGCCCTCGATGGCGTCCGCCTCGGCCGCGTACGCGAGCATGGACAGCACGGTCGGTGCGCCGTTGAGGTGAGTTACGCCGTGCCGGCGGATCAGTTGCCAGACCTCCGAGGGGTCGACCTTGCGCAAGCACACATGTGTGGCGGCCGCAGCTGTGACCGCCCAAGGGAAACACCACCCGTTGCAGTGAAACATCGGAAGCGTCCAGAGGTAGACCGCCGACGGAGACAAACCCGTATGACCGACCATCGCCAGCGCTTGCAGGTAGGCGCCACGGTGGGAATACATCACCCCCTTGGGTTTTCCCGTCGTACCCGAGGTGTAGTTGACAGATAACAAGCTCAGCTCATCCGTCGGCGTGCGCCGTACCGGGGAGGCCGCCGACAACATCTGCTCGTAGTCACCGTGTTGATCATCGTCAGCCTGCACCAGGATCGGCGAGATGCTCATCTGGGCGCGGACCTGTTCCACGACCTCTGCATGTGTTGAGTCATAGATCAGCACTGCCGCCTCCGAATGGCCCAACATATAGGCGATTTCAGATGCAGAGAGACGTGTGTTGAGGGCGACCAGGGGTGAACCGGACCACGGGACGCCGAAATGCGACTCCAGCAGGACGTGCGAGTTGGGTGCCAGCACTGCGACGGGCCGTCCCGACGACAGCTGAGCCAACGCCCCAGCTAGCTGCGCGGACCGTTGGTGGAGTTGTTCGTAAGTCCATTCGTTAAGACCGTCCACCACTGCAACACGATCCCCATGACAACTGGCCGCTCGATCGAGGTATGCGGTGGGCGTCAACGGTTCGTAACTCATCGACGTGAGTTGCGCAGATTGCCCGCTGGCCTTCATCGCGGCGATCCTCCTCGGGATAAAGTCTCTTGACCGACTGACGGAGTAGCCGCTCGTGTACTTCCCCGCCCACCGTCGCTGACTGACGGCGGACGTCGGACGAAGTGCTTTCCAGTCAATACCCCTGTTGCACTGTCGCGCAACGGGTATGAGCCAAATCGAGCATTTTGCCAAGTCCAACGAGGTATAGGACGTTGATCACTGGGCAGATCGATCACTTTCCTGTTTGGTGAATGAGGTCGTCGAGCAGTGGCGTGATTCTGTAGTCGACCAGTTTGCGCATCACCAGCGAGGTCGTTGTCTGTTCGACACCATCGATGTCCAAGATTCGGCCGGCTATCCGGTAGAGGTCATCGGCTTCGCGCGCCACCACGTGAATCATCAAGTCGGTGACTCCGCCCAGTCCATGGACTTCGATCACTTCAGGAACCTGTTCGAGGGCGTCGGCGATCTGTGCGAGTTTGCGCTGAGTCACCCGCGTCAGGATGAATGCAGTGAGCGGGTACCCGAGTGCGGCAGGATCGATCCGGCGTTCGAGCGATCTGAACACATGTTGGTTTTCCAGCTTGTTCAGGCGCGCCTGAACGGTATTGCGGGAGACCTTGGTTGTGTCGGCGAGCGCTATCACGGTTGCGCGCGCGTCGTCGCTGAGCGCCTTGATGATCCTGGCGTCGATCGCGTCGATGCGCGTTTTGTTGGTCATAATGCCCAGCCTGCTGAGTCCGGAGTGCCGGAAAGTGAGCAGATTGCGTATAAAGGCGGCCGCATCTTGCGCAGACGGAGAGCCGCTGGTCCACTGAGGGTGACTTTTTGCACGAGCGAACCGTACCTCGGGTGACAATGCGTCACCACTACGCCGGGCCACCCTCATCCAGGGACCCGCGCAGGGAGGGGCCGCAGACCCATGATCTGGGTCCAGTGCAGCGATCCCGCTCCAACACGACGCCCACCGATAAGGACCTCGATGCCCGGCAACGCCGCAGTGCAAAACACTGCCCACCAAGTCGACAACAGCCACGCCGCGCTTCACGCGATTGAGCAGCGGGTCTTATGGTTGTCCACCGCAATCATTCATCATGCCAATCGAATTCGCCCGAATACGAGCGGCCTCAAGGTCGGTGGTCACCAGGCGTCCAGTGCTTCGATGGTTTCGATCATGACGTCTCTGTGGTTCGAGCAGTTGCGTCCCGGGGACCGGGTCTCGGTCAAGCCACACGCATCACCGGTTTTGCACGCCATCAACTACCTCCTCGGTGAACTGGATGCGTCATACCTGCCGAGGCTTCGTGAGTTCGGCGGCCTGCAGTCCTACCCGAGCCGTACCAAAGACCCCGATCCGGTGGACTACTCGACCGGATCGGTGGGAATTGGTGCCACGGCGCCAATTTGGGGTGCGATCGCGCGTCGTTACGTCGATACGCAGATCAGTACCGTCGGCAAGGGCCGCCAGTATTCGCTGGTGGGTGATGCCGAACTGGATGAGGGTGCGGTCTGGGAAGCGATTCTGGACCCTGCGGTGGCGGACCTCGGTGAGATCGTCTGGATCGTCGACCTGAATCGTCAATCACTGGACCGGGTGGTGCCGAATATCGCCGCTGGGCGCTTGGAAGCCATGTTCGCCGCAGCCGGCTGGCAGGTGATCACGGTCAAGTTCGGCGCCCTGCTTGAGTCGTTGTTCGCCCGTCCGGGCGGTGCCGCCCTGCGCACCCGGATCCTCGACATGCCCAATCCTGAATATCAGCGGCTATTGCGTTGCACAGCAGAGGAACTCCGTGAGCGACTGCCAGGGTCGGGCTCAGGGACGGCAGCCATTGCTGCTGTAGTGGCCGATTTGCAGGATGCGGAACTGCTCCAGGCGGTTCGCAATCTCGGCGGCCACGATCTCTCCGCGCTGCGCGCGGCGTACGCGCACATCGATGACACGCGCCCGACGGTTATCATTGCCTACACCATCAAGGGGCGCGGGCTACCAACGCAGGGACATCCACAGAATCACTCGTCGTTGCTGACGTCGGAGCAGTACGAGCAACTGGCCACCGAACTGGGGATCAATGTCGACGATCCCTGGCCACGATTCGCACCCGGTACCGCCGCGGGCCGGCTCTGTGCGGAGACGGCGCAGCGTCTCAAACGGGAGCCGGTGCAGACGCTGGCGCCACCGCCGATACCGGGAGACCTGGGGCGCACTCCTTCGGGTACGGCGACCACGCAGGCCGCGCTGGGGCGTGTTCTACTCGACCTGAGCCGACAGGCGCCGGAGGCCGCCAAACGGGTGGTGACCGTCAGCCCCGATGTGAGCTCGACGACGAACCTGGCCGGCTGGCTGAACAAGGTCGGTGTCTGGTCCCCGAGCGAGCGACGCAACTGGTTCGACGATGATCCCGAAACCATCATGCACTGGCGGGAGAAACCGTCCGGACAACACATGGAACTCGGCATCGCGGAGACCAATCTCGTGGGGCTGATGAGCGAGCTCGGGGCAACGTGGAGCCGATGGGGACAGCCGTTGCTGCCCATCGGTGTTCTGTACGACCCCTTCGTCGAGCGCGCGTTGGAACCGTGGTCGTACGGGATCTATGCCGGCGGACAGTCCATTCTTGTCGGCACGCCGTCCGGAGTCACGTTGGCAGCTGAAGGTGGCGCCCACCAGTCGATCAAGACGCCCTCGATCGGCCTGGAGCAGCCGGGCTGTGTCAGCTACGAGCCGGCCTTCGCCGTCGACGTCGAGTGGACGTTGTTGTCGTGTATCGGCCGTCTCGGTCGTCCCGACGGGACATCGGCCTACATTCGGTTGTCCACGCGGCCCGTGGACCAGCTGCTCGCCGCAGTGCCCGGCGACCCCGCCGGAAGGGAGCGGCGGCGGCGCCATGTCCTGGCCGGAGGATATGTGTTGCGACGGGCCGCCGAGCCGGCGCTGACCCTCGTCGGAATGGGCGCCATGATGACTGAGAGCTTGGCCGCAGCCGACCGGCTCGCGCAGCAAGGCGTCGACGTCGACGTCGTCTGTGTCACCAGTCCGGGTTTGCTTTTCGAGGCTCTGCAAGCCAGGCAGGGGCGCGGCGACGCGCCGACATGGATCCTGGATCAGCTGTTCCCGGCCGGCCGGGCCGCTCCGATGCTCACTGTGCTCGACGGTCATCCGCACACCCTGGCGTTCCTCCCTGCCGTCAACGGTGTGCCGGGAACCCAATTGGGCGTCAGCCGGTTCGGTCAGGTCGGCTCGCTTGAAGACGTGTACCGGTACCACGGCATCGACACCGACAGCATCGTTGGCGCAGCCCTGGATCTGCTGGGCGGGGTGTGACATGTCTGCTGCCGAGAACGACATCGCGGTGAGATTGCCCAATCTGGGTGAGGCGGTCACGGAGGCGACCATCACCCGGTGGCTCAAGTCGGTCGGGGATTCCGTGGAAATCGACGAACCACTCCTGGAAGTCGCCACCGACAAGGTGGATACCGAAATTGCGGCCCCCGCGGCCGGCACCTTGCTGGAAGTCGTGGAACCCGAGGACGCCATTGTGTCGGTGGGCGCCGTTATCGCGAGACTCGACGTCTCCGCACCGGTGACCCCGGCCGCGGATGCATGTGCGCCGCCTCCTCCCGAACCCGAACCCGAACCGGTGCCGGCGTCCGAAGCAACGGAATCGGCGATCTCCTCGCCTCCGCACCCGCCATCACCAGAGCAGCCCGACGCTGGGATCGGGGTCGATCGTGTTGAGAAGTTGCCCCGGATTCGCCGGACCATCGCCCGTCGGATGGTCGAATCACTCCAGACCGCAGCACAATTGACGACGGTCGTTGAATCCGACCTCAGCTTGATCGCGGCGCGGCGTGCGGAGATGAAACAGGACTTTCTCGACCGCACCGGTTCCCGGCTGTCCTATCTACCCTTCATCGTGGTGGCCGCGGTCGACGCGCTGGCAGCGCATCCCGTCATCAACGCCACGGTCAACGCCGACTGCACTGAGGTGACCTACCACGGTTCAGTGCACTTGGGAGTAGCGGTAGACAGCCCGAAGGGTCTCATGGTCCCGGTGATCCGCGATGCCCAGCACCTCGATGTCATGGAGGTGGGCGCGGCCATCGCGAGGGCGGCTGCGGCGGTGCGCGACGGCTCGATACGGCCCGACGACATGAGCGGTGGCACCTTTACGATCACCAACACCGGCAGTCGTGGTGCACTTTTCGACACACCGATCATCAACCAGCCCCAGTCGGCGATCCTGGGGATTGGTGCTGCCACGGAACGCCTTGTACCCGAACGTGACAGCGATGGCGCATTGCTGATCCGTACCCGGTCCATGGCGTACCTGTCACTTACCTACGACCATCGGACAATCGACGGTGCCGATGCAGCGCGCTATCTGACCGCGGTACGGAGCCGTCTGGAGTCGTGATCGAGGTGATTGACGGTCATCGCCGACACACCCGCACCTGAATGTGCCACAGCCACCCCTTGCCCAAAGGAGGACCGATGGTCCAGTCGTCGTTCGATTTGTTCGATCTGCCGAAGGAACACCACGAACTGCGCGCCTCGATCCGCGCACTCGCCGAGAAGGAGATCGCTCCGCACGCCGCGGACGTTGATGAGAACTCACGATTTCCGCAAGAGGCCCTCGATGCGTTGAATGCCTCGGGTTTCAACGCGGTCCACGTGCCCGAGGAGTACGGCGGTGAGGGCGCCGACTCGGTGGCCATCTGCATCGTCATCGAAGAGGTGGCCCGGGTCGACGCTTCGGCGTCGCTGATCCCGGCGGTCAACAAGCTGGGCACGATGGGGTTGATCCTGCGTGGGTCGGAAGGCCTGAAGAAACAGGTACTGCCGGACCTGGTGAACGGCCACCTCGCCTCCTACGCGCTGTCCGAACGTGAGGCGGGCAGTGATGCCGCAGGCATGCGAACGCGTGCCAAAGCCGACGGTGACGACTGGATTCTCGACGGTTCCAAGGCCTGGATAACCAACGGCGGCAGATCAACCTGGTACACGGTGATGGCGGTGACCGATCCGGACAAGGGTGCCAACGGAATCTCGGCATTCGCCGTCCACATCGACGACGAAGGCTTCACCGTCGGTCCGAAGGAGCGCAAGCTCGGTATCAAGGGCTCACCGACCGTCGAGTTGTATTTCGAGCACTGCCGGATCCCCGGTGACCGGATGATCGGCGAGCCGGGCACCGGCTTCAAGACGGCGTTGGCCACTCTGGACCACACCCGTCCTACCATCGGCGCCCAGGCGGTCGGTATCGCTCAGGGTGCTTTGGACGCGGCGATCGCATACACGACGGGACGCAAGCAGTTCGGACGGGCTGTCAGTGATTTTCAAGGCGTGCAATTCATGCTTGCCGACATGGCGATGAAGATCGAGGCGGCCCGGTTGCTGGTGTATAACGCCGCGGCCCGTGCTGAACGCGGCGAGGCCAACCTGGGGTTCATATCGGCTGCGTCGAAGTGCTTTGCCTCGGATATCGCCATGGAGGTCACCACCGACGCCGTCCAGCTGTTCGGGGGTGCCGGCTACACCGTCGACTTTCCGGTCGAGCGGATGATGCGCGATGCCAAGATCACCCAGATCTATGAAGGCACAAATCAAATACAGCGGGTGGTGATGGGGCGCGCGCTCTTGAAATAACACACGATCAGGCTCGTGGTCGAGAGGATGCCGTGAGAGCCTGATAGGCCGCCGTCGACATCGTGGCGATGATCGTCTCGTGGTCGAGGCCCTTGTGCAGGGTCGCAGCGGCATTGAGCATCGAGAAGACCGTCTGCGTCAGCAGCCGCACCGCAGGATCCGACAAATCCGGGCGGAGGATCGCCACCACCGAGATCCATTCTTCGGCATAGAGATTCATGGCCCGACGAATGCGTCGTCGGTCCGCCTCGGGAAGAGCGTGCTCATTCTTGAGGAAGATGAGCGGAGTCGGCGGCCCCTCCACCACGCTTCGGATGTGGAACTCCACCATGGAGATCAGCGCAGCATGCGGGTCCGTCGTCTCCTCCGCAGTTTTGCGGGCGAACTCGTGGAGTGAACCAATAGGGTTCTCCACGACGGCGATGAGCACGGCCTGCTTATTCTGAAAGTGGCGGTACAGACCTGGCGCCGAGATACCCGCCTTCGCGCACAGCATGCCGACGGTGACCGAATCGTAGGGATGCTCCAAGAACAGGTCTGCAGCGACCTTCAGCAACAGCTCTCGCCGAAAGCCTTGCGCGCGGGGTCGGTCTTCAGTCATGCCGATTACGATATCCAGTCTGTACGTGCCGTTCGGGGTGCGCACCTCGGCGGGGCCCGCAGAGGCGAATATGACGATGCGAAGTAACTCATCATTAATATTAGAACAGTAGTTCACGGCAAGAGGGCGAACCCGACCAGCAGGCCCGTCAGCTCCGTCTGTAGACCCTCGGAACTGGTCTTACGTGTCTGACTGTGGACCGATCGGAGACAAACAGTTGACAAGCCATCGCCACCGAATTACGTTAATGTCCATTCACTGTTCGCAGTTCTCGCAGTACCCGGTCAGGCGACGGCCGGCAGCCGTTCTCGGCGGTGTGCGTTCCTGCGAGGCAGTGCGGATCGACGCGTTCTGGGAGGATCACCATCCCGTGTGCCGCTCGGTTCGCGTTGACCGGTACTACCCAGGCTGCTCGGTGTCGACGTGGGCCGCGCAAGAGGTTTACGGGAGAACGACACGGCGACAATCGATCACGTCCTGTGCCAGGAAGCTGGCGAACAACCGCAAGTCGTTTTACGGTACCCGGCCGTAAACTGTCGAATTTCTCCGAGGAACAGATCTGATGGGCGAGAATTTCAATATGACACCGCCGAGTGCCGGTAGAAGTGCCGGTGTGCCGGTGCTTTCGTCCGTGGCTGCGTTCGAGGCCGTCGACCGGACTTTCCCGCAGCTGCTCTGCGACCGGGAACGGTTCGAGCCGGACACGGTCGCCTTTCAGAGTTGGTCGGGTGGCGCAATGCGCCGGAGTACCTGGCGCGACTATCTCGATGAAGTTCGTGAGATCGCGCTCGGTTTGCATGGACACGGCATCGGAACGCGTGATCGCGTTGCAGTCCTTGCTGGTACCCGACATGAGTGGGTGGTCGCGGCACTGGCGATCCTCAGCGTCGGGGGCATCCCGGTAGGTGTGCACCAGACGAGCTCACTCGCGGAGATCCGGCACGTCCTGGACAACTGCCGTGCCACCGCGATAGTTGTCGAAACAGCCAACGACGCCGAGAAGTTGGCTTCGCTGACGCCCCAACCAGACCATTTGCGACTCGCCGTCGGGCTCGACGCCGATCCGGCAGGCTTGGCGGACGGTGTCGCAGCAACAACGTGGGAGCAACTGCGTGCCGATGGCCGTCGGCTGGCCGCCAGCGATCCCGCGCTCTTCGAAGGACTGGTCGAGGCGGGTCATATCGATCAACCCGCGGGGTTGTTCTACACCTCGGGTTCGACGGGCGCACCCAAGGGTGTCACTCACACGCACCGGACGATCCAGTACTCGGTGCTCGGCTTCGCCATGTCCTATCCCGATCTCGGGCGCACTCGCCACGATCTCGTAGGATTCCTCGGAATGTCGCACGTTGCGCCGGCTCTCATCGCGGTGTACGCGCCGATCATGACCCGACTGGTCATCACCCATTGCAGCATCGACGAACGGCTCGCCGCACTTATCAGCGTGCGACCCACCGCCGTGCTTTGGCCGCCGCGTATGCACGAGAAGCTGGCCGCCGAAGTGCTGCACGCAGTCTCGGAATCGGGCGGGATGTTCCGACTCGGCTACCGCGTGGCGATGGCCGTCGCTAGACCGATCACTGCTCGGCGCTGGCAGCAACGGGAATTGCCCTGGTATGTCCGGGCGGCCGATGGGTTGACTCGTAAGATGGTATTCGTCCCACTGCTGGGCAAAGTGGGCATGGATCGCATCCAGGTGACCTGGACGGCGTCCGGGAGCATGACCCCGGATGTGGCCGCACTCTGGCACATATGGGGCCTCGACCTTCGAGAGCTGTTCGGCACCACTGAAACATGCGGATCGGTGCTGGCACAGTGGGACCGCTCCTTTCCTGCCCCGGGCACCATCGGCAAATGTCTACCGGACCCCCGCTGGCAGCTGCGAGTCTCCGCCCAAGGTGAGTTGCAGCTACGCAGTCCCTCGTTGTTTGTCGGTTACTGGGAGAATCCCGAAGCATCCACGGCCGCGATGTCGGACGGCTGGTATCGCACGGGGGATCTGGTCGAGCTCGCATCCGACGGGGAAGTGAAGATCATCGGCCGACTGAAAGATGTTCTGAAAACCAGCGGGGGCAAGATGGTGAACCCGCAGCCGATCGAAGTGCGGCTCAAGGCCGCCCCTCTCATCGATGAGGCGATCGTCGTGGGCGACGGGCGGAAGTACCTTTCGGTGTTGTTGAGCGTGAGCCAGGAAGCCACGAAACTGACCGCACAAGAACTCGACGACGCTGTCAGCGGGTGGCTCGACGAGGTGAACGCCGAGTTGTCACGGCCTCACCAGCTCAAGAAGTATCGAGTCCTCCCGCGGGAATTGTCAGTGTCGGCAGGCGAACTGACAGCCAAGGGCACCATCAGGCGGGCGGTCATCCTTGCATCGTTCGGCGATCTCGTCGATGAAATGTACGACGGCGGAGATCTCGACGCGATCGCCCGCGAGGTGCGGTACGCCAAGCCGAACCGGAAGCGGTAGGCCGCCGGGGCCGTCGTCTCCGAATACGACCACCGCCACCCAAGCACGCTCACCGGAAAATACCGTGAGTTATGGGTGCACTGTCCAGGAAGTCGCGGCTCAGAAGCGGATTCAGCATGTTCAACGTACCCCGCTTCAGATCGCTCAGGCAGGTGACCACGTCCAGGAAGCGCTGCTGCTCCCGCCGGTCAATGATGCCTTCGGCCAGCTCGGTGAACTTGGCGATGTAATCCCTGCGCTGAAACGGGCGTGCGCCCGACGGGTGCGCATCGGGAACGGTGAGCTCATCGACGAACACACCACCGGACTTCGTGGTGATTGTTGCCCTTGCGCCTAGGCCCATTTCGGTAACACCCTCGGCCACGGAGATCTGTTGCCACAGTTCAACGGTGTCAGGCCGATGAGATCGCTCCGGTGCGTACGAATGTTCGTGATGCCAAACACCGTCCTGCAGTGCGACAACGAACATGTACACCACCGAACTGCCGAGTGCTTCCCGGGATACGGGAGGACCCAACGTACGAGTCCGGCTCGTGCCGCTGACCACCCCCGATTGATCATCATGACCGGTGTGCAGCACGATGGACTCGACTGCGTCGAGCCGGCTGATTCGATTCCGCATCCTCAAGGCCAGATCAATCCATGCTTGACCCGGGTACGCCGCGCAGTGCGCTCTGGGAGAGCTGTCGAGGATGGCGATCTTCGGATCCCCCGATTTGGGTAGTCGCACCGGGTGGCCGTATCCGGTGGACAGCCAGTCGTATCCGCAGTCGTTGGCTTCTTCTGGTGGGGTCGGGTGGCGTTCACCGTGCATGGCGCGGTCCATCGCCTCGATGGCGACTTTGCCGGCGTAGGCGGCCGCATAGCCCGTCCGCCTCGAATTCGGACTCGGATGGCAGCGACGGCCGACGCCAGTCAGATGTACCGCGTGACCGATCGCGGCATAGATTGTCTCGGGCGACAGCCGCAGAGCCGTGCCCAGGCCCGCCGCCACCGACGGACCGAGAAGTCCGACGGGATCGATCAGGCTGTGGTTCGGACGGATACCACGGGCCAACGCGATCTGCACTTCGTAGGCGGTGGCGATTCCGTTGACCAGATCGGTGCCACCTAAACCCGCGTGCTGGGCAACGGCCACCAGAGCGGGAATGTTGGCCCCAGGGTGCATGTCATCGGCGGCCGGATACACATCGTGCAACTCGATTTCATGGGTCGCCACAGTGTTGGCGAAGGCGGCCCATTCGGGTGAGTAGGTGTCTTCGATCCCAAAGATGGCAGCCCCAGGCGTCGATCGGTGGACGCGTGCCTGGGCACGCGCGACGGTCACGGAAGGCTGGCGTGCCGAGGCGGCCGAAACCGCAGCGTTGTCGATGATGCGATTGACCACCATGGTCTTGGTCTCGACGGGTACCGCCGCGGGGTCGGCGGCGAGCTCGGCGATCTTCCAGGCCGACTGTTCCTCGCGAGGCAGCAGCTCAGCGCGAAGTCGGGTCCTACCGGGACTGGTCATCGGTGTGAATGGATCGGAAATGGCTGTTGTGGAAGATCAATGGCGATACGGTGTCATCTTCGGCTGCACTGATGATCTCCATCAGAACGACATCATGATCACCCGCGGTGATGGATGTGCTGATCCGGCAGTCGAACCACGCCGCTGCGTTGGCGAGGAAAACCGCGGAGGAGTCGCTGGCGAACCACGTCAGCCCGGCGAAGCGATCGGTGTTCTTGGCCGCCAGTTGACGCGACAATTCTGCGTGTCCCGCGGCGAGTACCGAGATCCCGAGATGCTCTTCTCGAGAGAGATGCGGCCACGTCGTCGATGTGTGCTGCACGCAAATCGATACCAAGGCGGGCTCCATGGACACCGGGGTGAATGAGGTGGCCACGATCCCCACCGGTTCGCCGTCGCGCAGTGCACAGATGGCGGCCACGCCGGTCGGATACCGGCCGTATAGCTTGCGCAGTCTCGACGCGTCGTGGGCAGCGTCAGTGGAGCGGATCTGGGTGAGCGCGTTCATGTTCATCTTCCTCAGTGAAAGCAGAGCGGTGTGCTTTGGGACGCTGGTGCACCGGGCGAAGCGGCTCTGCCCGGCTGCGGACGTAGTCCACGATCAGACTGGTGACCGCGTTGAGACAGGCACGACCGATCGCAGTGTTGGCTCCGACGGGGTTACCGAGGATCCCGTTGGGCGAAATGGGTTTCAGGCCATCGGCAAGCAGACGTGCGACAAACGCATCGTCGGTATGGACCTGGTATCCGGGGACCAGCTTGTCGGCGCGCACCCGTTCCGGGTGCAGCACGAGCATGACCGACGTCTCGGCGATATCGGCGTGCCCGCCGACGCTGCCCCCGTGGCCGGAGGACTCCGCGGCCGCACGCCAAGCATCGAGAATCGCCTCACTACCCGTGAAGGTAATCACCGACAGCGGAGCGAGTTTGGCGGCGAGGCGCGCCTCGAATTCGCGCATCACCGGATAGTTTCCGATGTGCCCGGAGAAAAGCACGAGTGTTCTGAATCCCGAATCGGCCAGATGGGCACCGTAGTCCTCGCAGATGGCCTCCAGCGTCGAGGCCCGCAGCGACAGGGTTCCCGCGAAACCGAGGTGGTGCGGCGAGTACCCGACTCTGACCGTGGGCAGTACCAGAGCATCACCGAGCTCGCGCGCGATGCATATGGCGAGTTCGTCGGCATGATCGGCGTCCGTCGCCAGGGGCAGATGGGGGCCGTGCTGTTCGACGGCGGCCAGCGGGAGGATCGCGGTGCGTGCGCCCTCCTCGATCGCAGCTGCCACCTCACCGCTGGTCATCCGCTCGATCCGTAACTCCTGGCCGGTGTGGCCCGCGAATGCCGGCTCAGCCATTGCCGGACCGTGACAGGCGAGCATGGCCGGCGATCTGATCGAGCTCGTGTGCTTCGTACATCTCATCGATGAGGTCGGCGAACGAAGTGAGGATAGTGCCGCGTCTGATGGTCGATTTGAGCGTGAGCTCGCCCAGATCGACCGACAGAGCTCGCGGCAGAACTCGGAAATTCTTCAGCTGCAACGGTCGGGCCAGTTCGGCGTTGACCTCCTCGATCCAGGCGTTGATGGCCGCCCGTTGCTCGGGTGCCGGCATCGCCTTCGCCTCCTCACTGACGCTGAGCAGGACGGTCAGGTACTTGCGGCCTTCACCCACCACGATCGCCTCGTCGACCAAAGGGCTGGCCTTCAGCCGCACCTCAATGGGCTGCGGACTGACGGATTTTCCTCCACTTGTCTTGAGGACGTCCTTGATGCGGCCGATGAGGGCGACCTCTCCGTCGGGTGCGATCTCGACGAGATCCCCAGTGCCGTACCAATCGCCGGTCAGCGTCGAATCGGTGGCCGCAGCACCACGCCAGTACCCTGTGAACAGACATGGGCCTTTGACCTGGAACTCGCCGTCCTCGCTGACCCGGACGGACCACCGCGAATCGGGCAAGGATTTGCCGACGGTGCCCACCGGATAGAAGGACCGTTCCCACTGCACGAGAACCGGGCCGCAGGTTTCGGTCGTCCCGTACATCTCGCGTAGGTCGACGCCCCACATCTGCCACAGCGCCGCGACCTCGGGCGTCATGGCTCCCGACGAGGTCCAGCTGACCCGGATACGGTCCATTCCGTAGGTCGACCGTAGCGGCATGAAGACAGTCCGCACACTGAGGCGATTCAGCACATCGAGTAACCTGTTCAGCGGCTTGTCGTTCCAGCGACGGGCGCAGACAGCGCGCGCGACTGCCATCGCCGCGGTGTAGCGAGCACGGAACAGCGGTCCGGATTTCGGGAGTTGCTCGAGCAGTTCGCCGGCCAACTTCTCGTACATCCGCGGTGGCCACACGATCGCGGTCGGTCGGACTGCTGTGAGCACGGGCAGGCGCTCTTCCGCTGTGCAGAAGGTCACGACCAGTTTCGTCATGACCGGGACGAAGACGTTGACCAGGGCCGGTGCGACGTGTGAAAGTCCCAGGAACGCAACCGCATCGTGTCGTACGCGGCCGATCTCCGGGTAGGCCATCGCGAACGCCAGCACCGAGTACTGCAGCGAGCGATGGGTGTGTATGACCCCTTTGGGATCTCCGGTGGAGCCCGAGGTCCAGAACAGTACTGCGGGGTGATCGACATTGCCACCCTCGACCAGGTCGTCGAACAGGTTCGGCTCGGCGGCCGCCCGCGCCCATCCCACCTTCTGCAGCGTCCGCCAATCGGTTGCCCGAATGGTTTCGGGCAGTTCGGTCGAGGTGCACTCGATCCCGACTGCGATCCGAAGGTGCGGTGTGTCCGGCGCAGCCGAGGCCACCTTGTCGAGATCTGATTCGGTCTCGGCGAAGATTGCCGTCGCCTCACTGATCTGGAGGACGCGCGCCACCTCGGTGGCCGAACTGGTCGGGTACACCCCGACAAGGATCGCGCCGAGGCTGTGGATCGCCATGGTGGCGATGACCCATTCACGGCGGGTCGAGGACATGATCGCGACTCGATCACCCGCTCTGACACCGAGCTCGTGCAAGCCGATGGCCACCTGCTCGACTTCGCCCAGGTAATCGCGCCACGTGGTCGAGCAGGCGACGCCATGCTGCCATGAGGCAAACGCCACGGTGTCCGGTTCCTGCGCAGCCCGATCGACCAGCATCTGGCTGAACGTTCGTGGCGAGGCCTCGAAATTGTGAACACTCTGCAGGACAGGGATTGTGCCGGGGCTGTCGTGATTCGGCGCGTCTGTCCGGGAAGCTCTCTGTACGACCATTGTCTGCCTTCGTCTTTTGGCGAGCTTGATGTTGCTATTGGTCTGTCGGATGGCGGCCGGTCGAGGCCTTGCCGCGGTTCCAGCCGGCGCGCAAGCCCGCGGCGACGGGATCCTCGAAGTACTCCTTGGCGGCACTGATCGTGTTCGCCAACGACCGCTCATCGCGCGTGCCGTCCGGATCGTTCACGCTGCGTTTGAGTGCGCGATAGAGGGTCGGCGCCTTCATGCCGGCTGAGCGCGCTGCCTCGATCGCCGAGTCGAGCAAGGTGTCGCTGTCTTCGAGGCGTTCGACCAAGCCGATCCTGACGGCCTCGTCAGCGGAGAAAAGGTTCCCGGAGAGGACCATTGAACGGACGGCGCGAGCACCGAGAATGCGCACAGCCCGTTGGAGTCCCTTGTCCGCGGGTAGAAGGCCGTGATTGATCTCCGGAAAGCCGAACTTCGCGTGAGGCGTCGCCAGGACGGTATCGGCGAACAGCGCCAGTTCCATCCCGCCTCCGACGCAGTGCCCGTTGACGGCGGCCACGAGTGGACGGGGGAACCGATCCAGTGCGACGAGCAATGCGTGGAAGTCCCGCATCCGCCCTTCGATTTCGGCCGGGCCGGTGCCCTCCAGCTCTTTGATGTCACCACCGGCTGTGAAAAAGCGCTCACCTGCACCGGTGAGGACCACCGGCGCAGGTGCAGCTTGAGAAGCCAGTTCGGTGAAGAACGTACACAGACTGGCGACGAGGCTGTTGTTCAACGCATTCGCGGGCGGATGATCCATGCTGACCACAAGGACACCGGAGTGGTCGTCGCATGTCAGCCCTGGGGTACGGACGGAGGATGTCTCAGCCATCGTCAGTTGACTGGTTCCATTGCCGGTGCAGGCTGATCACCGTGTGCAGAAGGGAACCGCGTGGGCCGGTTCTCCCGGAAGGCCTGCCGCGCCTCGAGGTAGTCGGCGCCCGCGAAATTGAGGGTTTCAAGTGCGGCCGAGAGTTCCTGCTGCGGTAGAGCATTGGTGAGCCAGCCGGTATTCAGTGAGCGTTTGGTCCATCGGATGGCGCGCTGCGAGCCCAGCGCGAGATCGTCAGCGATCGCCAAGGCACGTTCGAGCACCTTCTCTCGAGGCTCCACGAGACTGACCAAGCCGATGCGTTCGGCTTCGGCACCGGTCATTCGTGCGGAGGTGAGCTGGTAGTACTTCGCCTTGGCCATGCCGACGAGCAGCGGCCAGATCAGTGATGAGTGGTCCCCCGCGACCACGCCGACGCGCGTGTGTCCGTCCATGAGAACGGCGTCTTCGGCGGCGATACTGATGTCGGC
>NZ_JBFUKN010000058.1:0-37937 GCF_056400845.1 Mycobacterium sp. P4_H6
GGTGTGTCCCGGTCGACACTGGCCAAACGCTTCAACGATCTGGTCGGCGAACCACCGCTGACCTACCTCACCGGGTGGCGGATGACCTTGGCGATGGACCTGCTGATCGAGCAGGAGACGGCGACGGTCAGAGAGGTGGCCCGCGCGGTCGGCTACACCGACCCGTTCACCTTCAGCGCCGCCTTCAAACGGGTGCGCGGCGTGAACCCCAGCGAGTTCCGCCGCATCAACATCGCGTAAAGACCGGCCCCGCAGGCGTCAGGACTGCGTTCGGACAGCGGCGACGCCGGACAGCCCGACGTACACCTGGATGCATGACTCTTGCGATGGCCGCGCACAACCTACCCGCCGCGGCGCTGACCGACCCCGCACTGGCCGATTGGGCTCGCGCGCACAGTGTCTCGGTGACCGCGCACGATGACCGCGGCCTCGACCTGGTGCGGCGCCACGGCATCCGGCCGTTCCAGGTCGTGTACCGGTGCGGGCCCGACAGCGCCGTCACCCGCCGTGCCGTGCGCCTGGGGGTACGCCGGTTCATCGTCGGCACCGCGCACCAGATGGCCCGCCTCGATGAATGCGCGGACGGGACGAAATACCTGTACCTCGACGATCACGCCCCGCTGATGCTGGGGGACCGTCGCCTGAAGGTCATCGGATTGCACGCCGACGTCGGCGACGCCACGGTGACCGACCAATGGGCCACCGCGGCGGTGGGGCTGGYGCAGCGCGCGGCGGTCCTGCAAGCATGCGGGGCAGGCGTCAAGCGCCTGGCCCTCAGCGGCGGATCAACCGGGCTGTGGCTGGACGATCACCGGCGAGCAGCGACCATCGTGGACATCGTCGATCAGGCGGTATGCCAGGAGTGCGATCGCAGCCACCTGCCGCGGCCGGTGATCACGTTCACCCCGCTGACCGCGGGGCCGGGGTGATGGAGCTCACCCGGCGTAACGGTGGGCGGTCCCTCCCGCGATGTACCCAGCATGTTCATTCGTTTGGGTATGGCGGTCGCGGTAGCTGCGACGACCCTGGTCGGATTGGCCGGCGGCACCGCCGCGGCCGCACCGCAGTGCGCCGACTTCCACTGGATCGGTGCCGCCGGTTCGGGCCAGCGTGACGGCGCCAACCTGACCGCCAACGGCGGTATGGGCGATGTGGTTTACCAGTCCTACCAGCAGTTGAGCTCCGAACTGGCCGCCAGCGGCCGGACCATCACGGCCGAGGCCGTGCAGTACCCGGCGGCCCCGGTTCCGCTCGGTGGCGGGGTCGGCGGCTGGATGGACTTCATGGACAGCGTCGAAGACGGCACCGATGCCGCCGCCGACCAGCTCGAGGCGTTCACCGCCAGGTGCCCCCAGACCAAGGTCGTGCTCGCCGGCTACTCCCAGGGCGCGATGGTGATCCACCGCAATCTGCACGACCTGGCCGACGCTCCGAACGTGGCGGCCGCGCTCCTGGTCGCCGACGGCGACCGGTTGCCCGCCGACACCACCATCAACCTGGGATCGACAGCGGTGCTGCCGGGCGCAGGCAAGGGCGTCGCGCAGGAGCACTCCTTCCTGGCCTCGACCGACACCTCGCCGCTGCCGCCGGCCATCGGTGCGCGCACCGTCAGCGTCTGCGACATCGGCGACCCGGTGTGTGACTACGACGCGGAGGCCGAAGAGCTGCCCGCCTCGGCCATCGCCATCCACACCTCCTACGCCCCCGCCGCGAGCGGACCGCACGCCTGGGGTGGGCCGTTGTACAACCTGGTGATGAGTTCCAGCCCGGTGCCGGTGGTTGCCGACGCCACGGCGTGAACTTCGGCGAACCCGTCGCCGGCATGCGGTCCCCCCGATAGGGTCGGACCAGCATGAACACTTCAGATACGTTGCGCCGCTTCAGTAAAGCCGGTGCCCTCGCCGTCAGTGTGCTGGTGTTTGCTGCGTGTGCAGCGCCCGACGATTCCGCGACCACGGAGTCACCCGGTGCGCCGGCGGCCAATGTGCCCACGACCACCGTGGCGCCCATCGTGAGCCCCACCCTGCTCGACGCCGGCACCTACCCGACGGCGCCCAGACCGCCGCTGGGCAATGCCGGTGACCCGCGCATCGGCGCTGTCACTGACGCCCAGAATCTCGCCGACTTCGTGATCGGTCCGTGGGAGGCCGACGAGGCCCTGGTCACCCCCTACCTGGCCACCTACTACCTTCTGGACTCAGCGGGGTCGCTGATGCAGTTCGCGCCGGAGACCGTCGCGCAGCAGGCGGAACGCCACGGGTTCGTCAACGGGTTCGCCTCGGCCCGGCAGGTCACCGACAAGACGGTGATGATGAATGCGGTGTTCCGGTTTCCCGACCCCGCGGCCGCGACGGAGGCCGCGAAGGACATGAACTCCGGTGCCGCCGCCCAGTCTGTCCGCGGCGCCACCCCGACGCCGGCGGTGATTCCCGGTCATCCCGAAGCCGCTGCCTCGACATACCCCTTCACCCCACACGAATCGGACAAGGAGTGGACGGTGGTCCGGTCGTTCTCCCCGCACGGCCCCTATGTGTTCATGCAACTCGTCCAGTCCGTCGACGGTTTCGATCCAGCCGCGGCGCTGGTGCGCAAGGCCATCGAGGTGCAGGGCCCACGGATCGACGAGTTCCAGCCGGCACCGGCCGATGCGCTGGCCGACGTTCCGCTGGACCCGACCGGTCTGCTGGCCAAGACACTGCCCCTGGCAGGCAGTGCCGCGCCCACGAAGAACGCCGTCTACACCCGGCGTGGCGCAGTGCACTTCCAGAGCAATCCCATCGCTTCCAAGACGCTGTTCACCGATACCGGCGTGTCCGCCGTGRCCATGGCACTGACCAACGTCTACGAGGCAAAGAGTCCCGGGTTGGCATCGATGGTCGTCGGCTCCTTCAGCAAGGAGGTCACCGCGCAGGGCGCGGCGCCTGCCGACCCGGTGCCCGCCTTGCCCGACAGCCACTGCTCGGCGCGCGGAAAGGCGTTCTACTGCGTCGCCGCCGCGGGACGGTACGCCGTGGAGGTCAACGCCGAGTCGCTGCCGGMGGCGCATCAACAGATGGCGGCGCAGTACATCTTGCTGACCGCGGGCTGATCCTTCCCCCGATTGGGGGACATCGGGTTCACCCGGTGCGAGGGCCGGTTGGCCGACAGACGGGGCCTGCTGCCGGCGGCATTCTTGAGTCATCAGAACAGCAGCAACACAAAGGATTACGACATGAACGCCGTCACCCGCCGCATCGCCACCGGATTCGCCGTCGCCGCCGCACCGGCCATCATCGCGGTGGGCGCCGCCACCACATGCCACGCGCAGGCCACCGCGGTGAACACCTACGGACCCACCACCAGCCAGGCCGCCGCGACCCACCAGAGCCACGCACCGCAGACCGGGGTGAGCAGCCTGAGCCGTCGTCATCACCACGGCTACTACCACCGCCGCTGATTACTCCCGCGCCTGCCCGGGTACAGGGTTCCGGACAAGGTGACCACCAACCGTGAGGACAGCGCAATGACATCTCAGGACCCGAAGCCGACCGAAGTCCAGGCCGACGAAGAGGTGCTCGCACCGGCCACACCGGGGGCCGAAGCCCTGCCGACCGAGGAACCCGACGAGTCCGAGTAGCACCCGGCCCACCCGAAAACCCGTAGTCCTTCCGCGAAGGGACTACGGGTTTTCCGTGATTCTGTAACCCCGCAGCCGGTGCGAATGTCGTAGCAGCAGGAACGAACGCCGCTACGAAAGGAACACCATGTCGGACGTACTGGAGAAGCTCACCAAGGCGATGAAGGTCATCCAGGGGGTGCAACCACCGTTCATTCCCGAGGGTGCCCACGCGATGACCGCGATCATCGAGTGGGGACCGGGTGACCTCGGCGCCCCACCGCACCGCCACCCCGGCGGCCCTTGCTTCGGTTACGTCCTCGAAGGCGAGATGCTCTTCGAACTCGAAGGTGAGGCTCCGCGCGTCATCAAGGCCGGCGAAGCATTCTGGGAGCCGGGCGGCGATGTCATCCACTACTCCGACGGCAACAACCGCGACGATGTGCCGCTGCGCTTCCTGGTCACCATGCTGTGCTCACCCGAGCAGCAGATGTTCGTCATCGTGGACGACGCCGAACTCGAAGCCCGCCGGGACCGTCGCGTGCCGGGAGATGCGAAATGAAAATCGTCATCGCCGGCGCGACCGGCAACGTCGGAAAGCATGTCGTGAACGAGGGTCGCCGACGCGGCCATGATGTCATCGCGCTGTCCCGCGCATCCGGCCAGGATGTGACGACCGGCAAGGGCCTGGTGGAGGCGATGGCCGGCGCCGACGCCGTCATCGACGTGTCCAGCCAGATGATCATGAACACCGCCAAGGCGGTCGCCTTCTTCACCGACGCGACCCGCAACCTGCTGGCCGCCGAACGCACCGCCGGCGTCGGTCACCATGTGGCGCTCTCCATCGTCGGCATCGACGGTCTCGACACCGGTTACAACGCAGGCAAACTCGCCCAGGAGCGGCTGGTGTCAGAATCCGAGGTCCCGTGGACCCTGCAGCGCGCCACCCAGTTCCACGAGTTTGCCGGGCAGGCCTTGGCGCAGGGCACGATCGGACCCGTCGCTCTGGTGCCGAAGATGCTGCTCCGACCGGTGGCCGCCCGCGAGGTCGCCGAGCGTCTGCTCGACCTCGCCGAAGCAGGGCCGGCCGGTCGGGTGCGGGACCTCGTCGGGCCACGCGATGAGACGCTGATCGGCATGGTGCGAAAGACGTTCGCCCACGACGGCATCAAGCGCCGGCCCATCAGCGCCGTGCTGCCCGGAAAGTACTGGCGCGCCGCTCGCGCCGGAGCTCTGCGCGGCACCGATGACAGCGTCACGGGCCGGCTCACCTTCGACCATTGGCTGCAGAGCCCGGATAAGGAAATGTCGAAATGAAGATCACCATCGTCGGCGCCACCGGTCAGATCGGCAGCCAGCTCGTGCCCTTGCTGACGGCGGCCGGCCATCACGTCACCGCCGCCTCTCGTGACTCAGGGGTGGACGCGGCCATCGGATCGGGTCTGGATGCGGCGCTGGGCGACGCCGATGCCGTCATCGACGTACTCAACTCCCCGACCACGGAAGACGATGCGGCGCTCGCCTTCTTCACCGCGACATCATCCAATCTGACCATGGCCGCGAAGAAGGCAGGGGTGGGGCACTACGTGTTGTTGTCCATCGTCGGTGTCGACGCCCTACAGGGTGGCGGATACCTGCGCGGCAAGGTCGTGCAGGAGAAAACCGTTGCGGACTCCGGACTTCCGTACACCATCGTGCGGGCGACGCAATTCCATGAGCTCACCGAGCTGATCGCCGGCTCGCTGGTCACCGACGGACAGGTGCACGCGCCCGATGCGCTGATCCAGCCGATCGCCTCGGCCGAGGTCGCCGCCGTGCTCGCCCGGATCGCCACCGAACCCCCCGCTGACGGCGTGCATGACGTGGGCGGGCCCGACACGTTGACCTTCGCGGAGATGGCGTCCCTGGTGCTGGGCCTGCCCGCCGTCGTCGACCCGGACGCCACCTATTTCGGCACGCCGGTGACCGAGCGCAGCCTGGTCACCGCCGACGACGCCGAGCGGGGGACGACCCGGCTCTCCGATTGGATCGGTGCGCGATGAGTACGCTGAGCGAGGTCGTGAACGGCCGGCATTCGTCCCGAAAGTTTTTGCCGGACAGGCCTGTTCCGGCGGATCTGCTCGACGAGGCGCTGGCATTGGCGGCGCGGGCCCCGTCGAATTCCAATGTGCAGCCGTGGCGACTGTTCCTGGCCACCGGAGACCGGCGCGACAAGCTGGCGGCCGCGTTGTCGGCGCAGGCCCACATCAGCCCGCCCGCAGATCTGGGACTTCCCGAGACGTTCGCCCCGCTGCGGCGTGAACTGGGTGCGCTCATCTACGGCGCAATGGGCGTCGCACGTGACGACGCCGAAGGCCGTTGGGCGGCCCAGCTGCGCAACTTCGAGTTCTTCGGCGCGCCGGTGGCCGGAATCATGTGCATGCATCGCGACCTGGGTCTGCCCGATGCACTCGGGGTCGGGATGTATCTGCAGACCCTGCTGCTGGCACTGACCGAGCGCGGGATCGACAGCTGCGTGCAGGTGTCCACGGCGCTGTATCCCGACATCGCCCGCGAACAACTCGGGATTCCCGATGAGCTGACCGTCCTGTGTGGGCTGTGTATCGGTTACGCCGACCCGGATTTCGCTGCCAACAATCTGAGCATTCCGCGAAACGGCTTGGGTGACAACGTCATCATCCTGTGAACAACGCACGCAGCTCGCGCCGTGAGCGGATGTTCAACTTGGCGAACACTTTCCGCAGGTGGTACTCGACGGTGTGCGCGCTGATGAACAGCTGGCCGGCGATCTCCTGATTGGTCAGACCCCGGCCGGCGAGCTGCGCGATCTGATGTTCCTGCGCGGTCAGCGCGTCACCGGTGGCCGTGGGTTGTTTGCGGGTCTTGGCTCCAGCCGCCTGAAGTTCGCGTCTGGCACGCTCGGCGAACCCCGTAGCGCCCATCTGCTGCAGCGAAACATGCGCCGCACGAAGCTGATCACGGGCCTGCTTGGCGGCACGGTGTCTGCGCAGCCATTCCCCGTACAGAAGCTGGGTGCGTGCGAGGTGGATGGCCTGGCGGGTGCGGCCGAACTGATTCAGCGCTTCCTGAAAGAACTGTTCGGCTTCTTCCTCTCCGGCGAGCAGCGCCCGGGATCTCGCCAACGAGCCGAGCGCTCGCGGACTTCCGCAGGCGAGTGTGCGCCCTTCCAGCTGTTGCAGGGCGTCCGTGGCGCTGTCGGGGTCGTCGGCACGCACAGCGGCCTCGATGAGTTCGAGCAGTAGCTCGCTGAAAAATCCGAGGTCCTCGTATTCGAAGGCGCGCAGCGCCCCCTCCAGAGCCTCGGGGTAGCGGCTCTTGCCGTTGTTGAGGATCGCGGTGCCCAGGTACGCCAGGCCCGCGATGCGGCCCTCACCGCGGGCCGCGCTGTCCTTGAGTGCGGAGTTGATCAGACGCGTCGCCTCCGCGTCGTCCCCGCGCCACGCGGACAGCACCAGCCGGTGGTACTTGAGCGGTGTGTAACCGGTGGCTATCGCGGTCTCGTTGGCTTCCGCGACCGACGCCTGCGCCGATTCCAGCTCGCCGGCCTCCATATGTGCCCCCGCGCGTGCGAGCAGCGCAGACGGAAGCAACGCCAGCGCACCGCGTTCGGTCGCGAGACTCATTGCAGATGAGGCAATCTCGTGCCAACCCTCATCGTCCCACGCCTCATGGATCAGTGACTCGTGCACGACGGGAAAGCCCAGCCAGAACCACCGGTTGCGCTGGCCCGCGACCTCGTCGCGGCCGGCGCGCTTGAGGGTCTCCACCGCGCGGACCACCGCGGGCATCGACGCCGCGGCGCCGAGCGCCAGTCGATCGGCCAGCGCATGGGTGACCTCGTCCAGGGGGCGCGCGGGGGTCACACCGGCGAAGGCCCGCCGCGCAGCCACAGCGATCTGCTCGGCTTTCGGTCCACCCCGCCGGCCGAGATACATGGCGGCGCTCATCGCCTCGAGGTAGGCCTCGGTGGCCATCTCGGCGTCCAGAAGCTCCAGTTGTGCTGCCACGGAGCTGAATCCGTCGACGGACGCGACGAGGGCCTCGGCGTCCCCCCGGGTCCGCGCCGACACGAACACCAGCCGGGTGCGTAACTGGGCCAGCCGGGCGCGCTGCAGCTCCGAGAGCGGGCAGAGTTCGGCCGTCGCCAGCAGCTGCTGCGCGGCCTCGAAGGAAGCTACTTCGCGATGGGTCTCCGCGGCGTCCAATGCCCGTATGCCCCGGGTGGCTGGGTCCGGCGTCAGTTCGACCGCACGGGTGAGAAACGCCGCGGCGGCCGCAGTCCCGCCCCTGAGGCGGGCCCTGCGGGCAGACGCTTCGAGTTCGTCGGCAACCTGCGCGTCGACGGTGTCGGCAGCCAGCGCGCGGTGCCAGGCGCGGCGGTCGGGGTCGGCGTCCGGGTCGGTGCACGCGGCCAGTGCCGCGTGCACGGTCCGGCGCTCATCCAGGGCGGCCGACCGGTAGACGACGCTGCGTGCGAGTGGATGCTGAAACTGCACCCGGGTCTCGATGGTGATCAGTCCGGCATCCTCGGCCTTTGTCGCCGCATCGGGCGGGAGGTCCAGATGCTGCATGGCGCGGCGTAGCAGGACCGGATCGCCGACCGGTTCTGAGGCCGCGAGGAGCAGGACTCGACGGGCCGCGAGCGGTAATGACTGCACGGTGGCCTGGTAGCGATCTTCGATCTCGGCGACGACCGGCCGCCGGTCCGGTCGCTGATAGCCGCCGGCCAGTTCCACGGCGCTCAGATCCTTGGTGATGGCCAGCAGTGCGAGCGGGTTTCCCCGCGCCTCGGCGACGATACGGTCGCGGACCGCAGGGTCCAGCCGTCCGGGAAAGCTGGTTTCCAGCAGTTCGCGCGCGTCCTGGTCGTCGAGGCCGCCGACCGCCATCGCGGGCAGCCCGGAGATTCCGTCGATCGGCGTACGCAACGCCAGCACCAGGCAGACCCGTTCGGCAAGCAGGCGGCGCGCGACGAAGAACAGGGTCTGGGCCGACACGGTGTCCAGCCACTGGACGTCGTCGATGATGAGCAGCACGGGCTGCTCCGCGGATGCGGCAGCAAGCAGACCGACCACGGCCAGACCGACGAGGAACCGGTCCGGCGCGGGCGCGGAGTCGCTGAGACCGAAGGCTCCCTCCAGCGCGGCGCGCTGCGGGGCGGGCAACGCCCGCCGCATGTCCAGGATTGGCACGCACGCCTGTTGCAGCCCGGCGAACGGAAGCTCCATATCGGACTCGATGCCGGTGGCGCCGAGCGTCAGGAACCCGGAGGCGGACGCGCGCAGGTGCTGCAGCAGAGACGATTTGCCGATGCCGGCCTCGCCGAGGAGCACACGCACTCCGCTGCCGCCGGCGCGGACCGAGGCCAGCAGATCGTCCAGCACTCGGCACTCGGCGGCACGACCGGGTAGCGCAGTCATCGCGGCAAGTCTGTCACAGCGACAGCGCTGCCGCGGTTCTCGGCTCCCCCGATCGGGGGACATGGAATTCCCCCGGTGCGGGGGCCGGTTGGCCGACAGACCGCCCGCGGACTGCGGCGCATTGTTGAGTCATCAACAGCCCAGCGTCCCAGGAGATCACGAGATGAAGAGCATCGGCCACCAGTTCGCCACCGGAATCGCACTGCTGGGCGCCACCGCCATCCTGGCGGTCGGCGCCATGACCACCAATCAGGCCATGGCCGCCACCGCCGTCAACCCCGATGCGAGCGCCGTCCAGACGGTCTCCACTCACGTCGGTGCGCCGCAGCTCAATTATGGCGTGGCAGAAGCTCGGTGACGAAGTTGTCGATGAAGTGCCGGGTGGGTACCGAACCCACGGTGCTGATGACGAACTTCGTCAGTCCGGCTTCGATGTAGCCGTCCAGCAATCGGTGCAACGCCGGCCAACTGTCAGCGATCAGATCACCGGGATCGCAATCGGGACGTTGCCTGCGGATGAGATCGTCCACCTGGGGCGGGACACCGCCCTCGGCGAACAGCACCGTGATCCCGAAATGGTCGGGTTCTATCGCGCGCCCCGCCTCGGTGGCCGCGGTGATGATGGATTGGCGCGCCCGACCGGCTTCCGCGGGTGTCAGGAAGCTACCGAGCCAGCCGTCGCCGTACGTGCCGACGCGACGCAGTGCCGCGGGGGCCGACCCGCCGAGCCACACATCGATCGGCGCGACCGGCCCGGTGTCCAGCCGGAAGTCCAGGTCGAAGTGATCACCGTGAAAGGACACGTCGGTGCCGGTGAGCGCCGCGCGCAGCAGGCTCAGGGACTCATCGAACAGCTCCGCCCGGCGGCCCTCCGGCGCCGGGAACAGCCGGCGCTCGGCAGGCTGTGCCGCACGCAGACCGAACACCGGGAGAATGCGTTTGGGTGCCAGGGCGCTCAGTGATGCCAGCTGTTTGGCCACCAGCACCGGGTGCCGCCCGGGCAGGATCGCCACGGACGTGCCGACTTTGAGCCGCGTGGTCCGCGCGATGGCGAAGGCCATCCCCACGGTGGGGTCGACGGCAGGTGAGTAGACGAGTTCGGGAAACCACAGGGAATCGACACCCGAGCTCTCCAGGGTGTCGACGATTTCGGCCAGGCCCCCGGGTGAGGTGCTACCGCCCAGCGCGACGCCGAATCGGACTTTCACTGCCCATCAGAGTACGTGCTGGTCCGCCCGACGGCAGATCTGCAGCACACGTCCCACGTGGGCTCCGGGAATGAGATTGAACTCGATGTCGGCCATCGCGCAGCGCGATTCCAGGGTCTTCAGCATCCAATAGCCGTCGCTGGCGAAGAAACCGACATGCGAGAGGTCGAGGATCATCCGCCGGCACAGCAGTACCTTCCTCAAGGTGTAGTCGAGCAACCGGCGCGTGTTCGCGGCGTCGACATCGCCGATCACGGTGATCACCGCCAGATCGATATCGCGCCATTCGGTCGCGAATTCCAGCGCCGCGGATCCGGGACGCGTCTGAGCGCCGTTGGTGAGCATTTCCGTCATGGCAGCCTCCGCAGGTCACGTCGTGATGGCTGCTGCTGAACCAGCCTCAACGCTACGCCGGGCGGGAATCCACAATCCGACTTTTCACATCCACCAAACGCACGGCGCGGCGGCGATCACCGGCGCAGCGTCTCGTGTGGACTCTCCCCGAAGGTGCGCCGGTACAACACCGCGAAGCGCCCGGTGTGAGCAAACCCCCACCGGGCCGCGGTGGCAGCCACGGTGGTCACGCTGCGGTCGCTGGCGATGAGTTCCTCGCGGGCCCGGGCCAGCCGGACTTCGCGCAGGTAGGCGGTGGGCGTGGTGTCCAGATGCCGCCGGAACATGTACTGCACCGTGCGCGGCGACAGGTACAGCGCAGAGGCCACATCCCCGACCCCGACATCGTGGGCGGCGTTGTCCTGGATGAACTCGACGGCCTGGCGGAGCAGCGCGGGGTACACGTCACCGGCGCCCTCCGGCGTGCCCTCGGCGGGCAGGTCATTCGGGAATGCCGTGAGGATCGCGCCCGCCAGCATCCGGCCCGCCGAAGCCAACAGGATGCGGTTCTCGGGTGGCTCGTGCGCGGTGAGGATGCGGTTCAGGAAGCGTTCGGTGGCTTCCAGTGTGCGTCCCGCCGTCACCGACGTCGGGGTGAGACCGGTGAAGCGCGGCACCGATGCGGCGTCGGTATCGATGGCCGCGACCTCGGTCAACAACGTGCGGGCCACGACCACGGAACGCAGCTGAGCGTCGACCAGGCGGACCCGGACTCCGCCGACGCCGGTGGAGGCCAGCAACCATTCGCCGGGTCCGGCGGTGCCGCTCAGCCGGCCGTGCTCCACCTCGGCCCGGCCACTCTGGACGAACAGTGCGACCACCGCGGGCACCCGGTCGGCCCGTAGCAACACGTCACCGTCATGCCGGATCTCTTCGATCGCGTAGCTGCCGATGTCCACCCGCGTGTGCGCGCAGTAACACCCGCCGGAGGCCTCATCGGCGCGGGTGATGGTGAATCGAGCTGAATAGGCCTGGTCGAGATGCTTCTGGATCAGGTCTGAGTCGTTGGAGTCGATGCCAGAACGCTCTGGCCAGGCATCAACACGGTCGGTCGTCATCAGGGCTCCATAAGGAAACAGCACCGGATGGGCATCGACCTGAACCCACGTTCACTTAAGTCTAACCTGGCGATACACGTCGTCGCTGCTCCCCTCCCGGAATGGACGGCTCACAGCCATCGGTCGAGGGATGATGGCACCGGTCAGCTCACCTGCGCAGTGCCGAACGCGCATGATTCGGCCGGTTTCCGGCCACCAAGCGAAGTATCGGGTGGTCAGGGTTTATGTGACGTCTGAATGACTTGTTCGGCAACGGATATCAGCGGGGTGTTGGTCTCTTGAGACAGTCGCCGGAGCAACCCGAAGGCGGCGGCGGCATCGATGCTGTAGCGCTCCATCAGCATCCCCTTGGACTGTCCGATGACATCGCGCGAGGTGAGCGCGCTGCGAAACTGGTCGTCGCGCAGCAGGAGGTTCCACGCCACCGCGGTATGGGTGGCCAGGATCAGTCCCACTTCCAGGGATTCCTCGTCGAAGGCGTCGACGCGATCGCTGTAGAAGTTCAACGCGCCCATCGACTCCCGATCCTTGAACAGCTGGAACGACTGGGCGGATCGAACATTGGTGTTTCGCGCGGCCTCTCGGCAGAACACCGGCCAACGTGTCTCGGCCGCAATGTCTCTGATCCGGATCGTGTGCTGCTCCCATGCCGAAGTGAGGCAGGGCCCCTCGCCAGTGCGGCGCTGGATCTCGTCGAGTTCGTCGGCCATCGCATCAGAGGCCGCCACCGACCTGACGGTGCCGTCCCGCGTCGCAACGGTGATGCCCGCGCAGATCGCCCCGGGCAGGAGCGCTGCGGCATTCTTCGTCAGTTCACGCAGGGCACTTTCGGTGTCGCTGGGCTGGTTGCGCTCAAGATCACGGAGCATCTCCGCAAAGCGCAGAGCGATCCCTCCATGCGAGCTTTCCGACATCTACCGACGATAGTCCGGTTTCCGCCCTCAGCGGTCGAGGAACTCAAGTCTGGGCGCGCAGATCTTCGCTCGCGCCGAGGATCTCGTCGACGACGTTCAGCGAGCGTGCGCGTGGGCAGTGACGGTACGCGTTGGGGTGGCCACGGGAGCGGCGGTGCGCCGCAACTGGCGTTCGGCACGTGAGATGCGCCGGTTGAGGCACCGGTCGTCGCGTTTGGTCAGGGTGCGGCTGCGCAGCGCGAGCAGATCGAGCTGCTGCCAGCTGAGCCCGTCGAGGTCACCGTCGGAATCGTGGGTGGCGATCACCACGGCGCCGCGTAGCAGTGGGACGTTCTTGGCGTCGAAAGAGGTTGTGGCGAGCAGCAGTTCGGTGGCATTCCGGTTGACGCGGCGCTGGCACCCGCGGGTGGACGGGCTGAACCAGAAATCGAACTGGCGATCAGCGCTGGTGAGCGACTGCAGCCCCTGATCATGCATCAACCGGGTGATATCGGCGGTGCTATACGCGCGCGTTTCGTATGCGGCGCCATTGGCGCTGAAGTACAGGACGGTATTCATTCAGATGATCCATTCGGCTCTCTTGTCGTTTTTCAGGACCGCGCAGAGCGTGCTCCGCGCTGTGACCAGAGTTACCCGTGTGACAATCGGGGTAAACCCCGATAACGATTCAGACTCGGGGAAGATCGCCGGAGAGCTTCGCGGGGCGGCACACCAGCGCCACCGTGAGCGTGAGCGCCGCGGCCACCGCGAACGCCACCTGCACGTTCGCCACGTCGGCGGCGCCGCCGAGCAGTGCCGCGGCGATGGGCCGCGAGCCGAGGAAGCCGACCAGCCACAACGCCATGATCCGGCCCCGCAATTCCTGGGGCGCGCGTTCCTGGACGACGGTGCTCAGGCCCGTCAGCGCCCAGCCGAAGCCCAGGCCGGCCAGCGCGAAACCGGCCAGGGCCACCGCCGGGATCACGCCGACGGCCAATACCGCACAGCCCAGGCCCAGCCCGGCCAACCCGACCGAAGACACCTGAGCCGAGGCCATCCTGCCGCGCATCAGTGCAAGCACCACCATGCCCAGCGCCGCACCGATGCCGAATACCGCCGACAGTGTGCCGACCATGCGGGTGTCCCCGCCGAGCGAATCGGCGAGTGAGGGCGCCAGGGTGATCGACGGGTCGGCGGCGACGCCGACGGTTGTCACGGCGACCAGCGCCAGCAGCAGCGGCCGGTCGCGCCAGACGTATTTCAGGGCGGTGCGCACGCGATAGTCGGCGCCGGACACCTTCTCCGCCGGGGCGGGCAGGCGGATCACCACGAGGAACAACGCGAACACCAGGTGTAGCCCGGCGCTGACCGCGAAGCCGGTGGCGGCGCCGAAGTGCGCGGCCAGATAGGCGCCGGCCGCGGGACCGAGGATCCGGCCGATGGTCATCGGAATGCTGTTGAGCGCCATTGCCGTCGAGAGTTCGCCCTCGCGGATGAGGTCGGGCACGATCGCCTGCATTGCCGGCCCGCCGACGACGAAGCCGAATCCGACCAGGGTCGAGCCGATCAGCACCGGCAGCGCGGCCGACAGGCCCTGCCGCTCGGGCTCGATGAACATCCACACCGCGATGGAGCCGGAGCCCATCAGGCACAGCACCCGGCCGAGCAGGATCTGTCGGCCCGGATCGCCGGTGTCGGCCCACTTGCCACTGATCGGGCTGAGGATCAGTTGAGGCCCGAACTGCACGACGCCCACCAGGCCGACCATCAGAGCTGAACCGGTCGCGTCGTACATCACGACCGCGGCGATGATGCTGTGCGTCCACACCGCGACGACGGAGAACATCTTGCCCCAGAACAGGGCACCGAAGACGGGGTCGAACATGAGCGCCAGTGCGCTGCGCGGACGCGTGAGGACGGTGCTCACTTAGAGGCCGCCGCTTCGATCCGTTCGGTCAGACGCTCGAGCAGTGTGACGAGCCGGTCGACATCGGCGGCGTCCCAGTCGGCGACGGTTTCGGCGACCAGGTCGCGCCGCCGGTCGGTCACGGTGGCCAGTGCCTTCACTCCGATGTCGGTGAGCATCAGGACGCTGCGACGCTGGTCGTCATCGGCCGAGGATTTGGTCAGCAGCCCGGCGGCGACCACCGCGGACACCGTTCTGCTGGCGGTCGAATGCTCGACGGCCAGGTACTCGGCAACGTCTCCGATCGACGCGCCGGCGCCGTTTCGCTGATGGTGCTCGACGGCGCGCAGCGTGCGCAGTGTCGACACGTTGGTGACTGGGTCCGCGCCGTCGAGCAGTCGGCGGCGCCAGGAGGGCCGTTGCCGCGCCACATGGATGCGGGTGAGCAGGTCATCCAGGTGGTCGAAGGGCGAAGAAGGCACTAAATATGTTTAGCACATACAAATTTATCCGGTGAGGGCACCGCCCGCGGCACGCCACTGGACGAGCCCACCACTCATGTTGACTGCCTCGAAGCCGTTCTCCACCAACAGATTTGCCGCACCGGCCGAGCGTAGTCCGCCGGTGCAGAAGGCGATGAGCAGCCGATCGTCGGGAAGCTCCAGGCACCGTTCGGGTAACTGCTCAAGCGGCATGTGCACAGCATCGGGGATGTGCACGCGATTCCACTCGAAGCTGCGGCGAACGTCCACGACGAGCGCGCCCTCGGAGGTCAGCCGCACCGCCTCGGCCGCGGTGATGGCGGGCGGCCGATGCAGGTAGTGCCGGAATTTCATGCGTAGCTCGAACCGGGTCGGACGATCATCAGCACCACCACGACGGCCCACAGCAGGTTGAAGACACCGGTCCAGATGCCGAGCCGCCGCAATCCGGCTGCGCCTTCCGGGGCCGCGAGCGCCGCCCGTTGACGCGGGGTGATCTGCAGCGCGAGCAGGCCTCCGGCGAGGGCGGTCAGCGGCATCGCGACCAGCACCCACACCTCCGTTGCGCGGCCCTGTGCGAATGCGAGTGCCAGACCGACGACCGRCACGGTCACGGCCAGCAGTCCGTACACCCGGGTGATGCGGTGCAGCACCACAGCCACCTCCCCGCTGTCGGGGGCGTATCGGGGAAACAGGCTGGTCGACACGGCAACCGGGCCGATGAACAGGATGCCGGCGATGACGTGCACCGACAGTAGGAAGGCCTGCATAACCTTCAGGGTAACTGAAGGTTATGGATTTCTGGTGACCATCTCCTCCATCAGCGCGCGCAGCGCCGACGTCAGTCCGGGGTGCTGAGCGGTGAACGCGGCATCCAGCCGGGTCACTTCGCCGGCCGCCTGCGCCAACAGGGACGCGCCCTTCTCGGTGACCCGCAGGCTGGACGCCGACCCGGCGTGCGCGGTCCCGTCGTCGACGAGCCCGGCCTCGGCGAACGCCGACACGGCGGCATGGGCACTCTGCACGGTGATCCGCGAGCGCCGCGCCAGTTCACTGAAGGAGATGCCCGGCATGCCGCGGATGTGGCCGAGCAGCCCGTACTTCCGCGTCGTCAGTCCCAATGGCTTCAGCGCATCGGCGAGCGCGGCGTCCCACGTCCGGCTCACCGTCAGCAACCCGATGGTGGGGCTGAAGGGCGGCGGCTCGGACATGCAGGCAGGGTACCTGGCGCCCGCTGCTTCACCTCAGCAAAATCTGGGTACCCGAATCCGGCAGTCGACCCGACCGGAAGGACCCATGACCGCACCTCCCAGAGACGTCATCGGCGCGGTGGCCACCGCATTCTCCGCCAAGGTGGTCGGTCAGACGAACCTCCGCGAATCCATCCTGCTCGTCCTGCTCTCGGGCGGTCATCTGCTCATAGAGAGTGTTCCCGGCCTCGCCAAGACCACCGCGGCACGTGTGGTCGCCGAGGCCATCGACGGCAGCTTCCGCCGCATCCAGTGCACGCCCGATCTGCTGCCCAGCGACATCATCGGCACGCAGATCTACGAGGCGGCCAGCAATACCTTCGCCACCCAGTTGGGTCCTGTGCACGCCAATATCGTGCTGCTCGACGAGATCAACCGCTCCAGCGCCAAAACGCAGAGCGCGATGCTGGAGGCGATGGAGGAACGCCAGACCACGATCGCCGGCGTCGAATACCCGATCCCCGAACCGTTCCTGGTCATCGCCACCCAGAACCCGGTGGACCAGGAGGGCACCTACCCGCTGTCGGAAGCCCAGACCGACCGCTTCATGCTCAAGGACCTCGTACAGTATCCCTCCGTCGAGGAGGAAGTCGAGATCATCGATCGGATGGACGCGGGCCTGTACGACCGTGACCACCGTTCCGCTCCCGTGGTGACCACCGCCGACGTGCGACGGGCCCGGGCCGTCGTGCGGTCCGTGCACATGGACCGGGCGCTGGTCGAATACGCCAGCCGGCTGGTCGCGGTGACACGCGAGCCCGAGCGACACCTGCCCGCCAACCTTGCCCGGCTCGTGGAGTACGGGGCGAGCCCGCGCGCGACCATTGCATTGTGCCGCACCGCAAGGGCTTTGGCGGTGCTGCGGGGACGCAACCACGTACTGCCCGACGATATCGCGCGCCTGGCGCACCGCGTACTGCGCCACCGCCTGGTTCTCGGTTTCGAGGCGGCGAGCGCACGGATCACACCTGACGTCGTGATCGACGCAGTGCTGCAAACAGTTCCGGTGCCGTGAGGCCGGCATGGGTAAACACCTTGACGCCGCGAAGGCGTACGTATCCCGTGACGCCGCGGGGCTCCTGGCCGGCGGGCGATATGCGCTCGTGCACACCCGCAGCATGGAATTCGACGAACTGCGCCCCTACGTCCCCGGCGACGACGTGCGCGACATCGACTGGAAGGCCTCCGCCCGCTCCGGGCATACGCTGATCAAACAGTTCGTCTCCGAGAAGCACCACAAGATCCTGATCGTCGCCGACACGGGCCGTAACACCGCCGCCCTCACACCCACTGGACAACGGAAAAAGGAAGTGGCGGCGCACATCATCGGCGCGGTCGGACTCGTCACGCTTCCCCGTTCCGACGAGATCGGCATGGTCGCCGGTGATCGCCGGGGCAGTATCGACATCCGACTGCGCCGCGGCGAGACCCATATCGAGCGCATTTTGCACCGCTTCATCCAGCAGACGGACACCAACCCGGACCGCAGCGACATCGTCACCCAGCTGGAATGGGTCGCTCGGCACTACCGGCACCCGATGCTCATCGTGATCGTCTCGGACGAACCCGAGCTCGACGAACGTCTGCGGGAGGTGTTGTCGCCGTTGACCGCGCGCCACGACGTGCTGTGGGCCATGGTGACCGACATGCCCGCCATCGGCACGGATGCGGCGGGGGTGGGTTACGACGTCGCCGACGGCCGGACACTGCTCGACGCGGACATCGTGGGCCACCGCGTCATCACGGCCTACCGGCAGGCCGAGGAGCTACGCCGCGCGCAGTTGTCGGAGTTCCTCACCGCGCGGCGCATTCCGCACGCGCGCATAGCCTCCAGCAACGGCATCATGCCCGCGCTGGTGGCGATGACGGGGGTGTACGCGCGTGCCGGATGATCTGCTGGGCAGCATCATCGGCCCGACGCCGTACTCGTCGATCTGGGTGTGGATCGCCGCGGTGCTGACGGTGCTGACGGTGCTCTGGTACGTCGGTGTGTTCTGGTGGACCGCGCCAGGACGCACGCGCAGTGAGCCGTCGGTGATCGGCTCGGCGCGCGTCGCGCTGCAGCGGCGCCGAGCGCTACGGGCCATCCAGGCAGTCCAGAATGCATATCGCACAGGTGAACTGGCGGCCACCGCCGCCGCGGCAGCGCTCAGCGAGGAAGTCCGGCGTTTCCTGCACGACGCCACCGGTGTGCGCACCGAGTACGTCCAGGTGCCGGACATCGCGACGGCCTCCGGGGGAGTGTTGGCGCCCGCCGCAGCGGTGCTCACCGATCTGGAGGACGTCCAGTTCAATGCGGACTCCACCGTGGATATGGGTGCAGCCGGGCAGGCCGCCGAGGAACTGGTGCGGCAATGGACGTGATCTATTGGGGCGCAGCGATCGTCGGCTGTGTGGCGTTGGCCGCCTGCATCGCGGGGGCCCTACTGTCGCCGCGTCGCGACCAACCCGACACGCTGCGGGCCCTGGCCAACACCAGCCGGCTGACCAGCCTGCCCGAGTATGCGCGTGCCGTCCGCAGGCACACCATCACCGCCGCCGCGGCCGTGGCGATCCTGGTACTGGCCTTTGTGGCAGCGGCACTTGCGGCATCCAGGCCGACCGGTCTGCCTGCACTGAACCAAGCCGCCGGATCCGAGCAGCCCGAGGACATCATGGTCTGCGTCGGCGCACCGGCCGAGGACCCGGCTGTCAACGGCACCCTGCGGTACTTCGCCGAGGCGGTGCGCGAGTTCGGCACCGAGCGCATCGGCCTCACGTCGCCGGACCGGCGACTGATACCGCTGACGCGCGACTACCAGTATGCGGCAGGCCGATTCGCCGGGTACGCCCAACCTCAACGACTGGTCTCGTCGCTGGTGTACGCCGACTACACCGCCACCATCGAAGATGTCCTGGCGATGTGCCTGACCGGATTCCCCGAATTCGACGCCGGCGCCCCGGTGCGCCGCTCGCTGATCTACGTGGGGCCCGCAACGCTGGGTGAGGACGCAGGGACATCGCTGTTCACCGCACAGCAGGTACGCGATCTGGCCACCACGGCCGGGGTACAGGTCAACGCCATCACCGACGATGACGGATTGCCCGCGGAACTCGCCCGTCAGACCGGCGGCCGTGTCCAGTCCGATGTCGGCGATATCCGCAGTCACCCGCCGGCGCCGCAACCGGACGCCGGCGGCGCGTCGGTGCAGTCGGCCGAAACGCCGGATCTGCTGCTGATCGTGGCCCTGCTGGGAGTCGTCACCCTGCTGGCCTGGCCATTGGTGGTGCGGCGATGACGCTCCGTAAAGCCGGGTTGGCGCTCGCCGCCATGCTCCTGCTGACCGCGCTGTTTCGCCCCACCCTCGGCGGCGGCGAAGCATCGGTGACCAGAATCGCCGGCGAGGGAGAACCGAACATCTTCCTGATCGTGGACCGATCCGAGGAGATGTCCACCCGAATGGCGCTGGCTCGCGACGATATCAACGCCGTCATCGACCGGTATCCGGGTGCCCGCTTCTCGATGATCAGCTTCGATGCGCGCCCATCGCTGGACTGGCCGCTGTCGGCCGATTCGTGGAGTCTGCGCCCGATCATCGCGGCAGCAGAGCCCTACTCGCGAGGCGACGATGTCATGACCAATGCCGGTGCGGCCAGCACCGTGTTGCGGTATCAGCTGATCAGCGCGCTGCAACAGTATCCCAAGGCCGAGAATCTGGTGTTCTACTTCGGGGCCGGCGCACCGGAATCGACGGTGCCGCAACGCGAGTTCCAGGTTCCGGATAACGCGGTCGACGGCGGTGCGGTGCTCGGATACGGCGCGGGCGGCGCCCCGGTGCTGCAGTCCGTTGCCGATCAGCTCGGGGTGGACTACCTGCAGCGCGAGCAGGTCCCATCGGTGACCGAGGCGATACCCGAGCCCGAAGAACTCGAGCAGACGCCGGACAACCCCTCGACCGCTTCGGGATTCGAGCTTTACTGGGTGCTGGCCGGCATCGCCGCTCTGCTGATCCTTGTCGAGCTCTACCACGCGCTGCGCCATCTGCGCCGCACCCGCCTCGACCGGATCGTGGTGGGCCGATGACCCTTCGGCGGCGATTGCTGATCTACTCCGCACCGGTGGTGTTCGTGGTGCTGATCCTGGTGGTCAAGCTGGTGTCGGTGGTGGTGGCGGGAAATGCCGCGGTCACGCACTTCTCCGAATCCGACGTGACGGCGCTGTCCGACGATGCCGCAACGCTGCAGACCCTCAACATCATCGAGCCCGCGAAAGCCCATTTCGCCGCGGGCACATCGGCGGTTCTGCGGAACCGCATGGACGAGGCCGACCGCGAGTTCTCACGTGCGCTCGCCAGTACCGATCACGACGAATCATGCGACGTCCGAGTCAACCTTGAACTCGTCCGGGAGTCCCGCGGAGACGCGGCCGCGGCGATGTTCGAGGCACAGACTGCGGTCGATCACTACCTCGGCGCGAAGCAGGTCGTTGAGGGGGCGCCCGCGGGCTGTTTCGATGCCGACGTAACGCTTCGTCTCGACGCCAAGATCGCGGCGGTGACGGCACCGCCACCCCCGCCCCCGCCGAGCCCCCCGCCGGTCTCGGCGCCCGCCGCCGCGGCACCGGGCAGTGCGCCGACCGCCGAGCAGGAGTATGTGCTCGATCCGGGGCAGGGTGACCCCCTGGAGAAGCTGCAACAGATCCTGCGAGACGCGGCGGGCTAACCTTGAAGTGCTGATCCTTGCGATGGAGACCATCGACGCGGATACGACCATCACCCCTTAGCTGGGCTTCGTATATCGTCGGGGGCATGACTCCAGTGACGGTAATCACAGGCGGCGCCGGCGGTATGGGTGTGGAGACCGCCAAGATCGTCGGCCGGGACCACACGGTGGTGTTGTGCGATGTCCGACAGGACCGTCTGGACACGGCCGTCGCGACGTTGCGTGAGCTCGGTGTCACCGCGACGACGGTGAACTGCGATGTCACCGACCGAGCGGCCGTCGACGAATTATTCGACACGGCAGCCGGTCTCGGCACCATCGCCGCAGTCGTTCACACCGCAGGGGTGAGCCCGGCGATGGGTGACGCCGAGTACGTCATCCGGACGAACGCGCTCGGCACGGTCAATGTCAACGAAGCCTTCTACGAGAAGGTCGGCGCGGGCGGCGCCATCGTCAACGTGGCTTCGATGGCCGCCCACATCCTGCCCGAGGAACTCATCCCGGTCGCGGCGTTTCCGCAGGCCCTCACCGACGAAGCGGCGTTTCTGGCCGCGACGCTGGCCGGTTGCGATATCGCCGGTGAACAGCAGCGCTCGGGCATCGCGTACGCCATCAGCAAGAACTTCGTGAAGTGGTACAGCAGCGCACAGGCCGAACGCTTCAACGGCCGTGGGCTGCGCATCGTTTCGGTGTCGCCGGGCTCCGTCGACACCGAGATGGGCCGCCTGGAGGAGGCCGGTGGCGCCGGGGCACTGGTCGCCGACGCCGCGGTGCCGCGCTGGGGGAAGCCCGAGGAGATGGCCGAACTCTTCGCCTTCTGCGCCAGCGACAAGGCCGGCTACCTCACCGGGACCGACATTCTCAACGACGGCGGGGTGGTCGCCTCCATCCGGGAACGCGCCAGAGCGGGTTCGAATTCCTAGCCAGCGGGCATAGATATCGGCATGACCGCCACGGTGGCCGAGGTGGGTGGCATCACCGATCTCGCACGGTTCTACGCCGACCCGCCCCTCGGCGTGCGCGCCAACATGATCTTCAGCGCGGACGGTGCCGCCGCGTTCGCGGGCCGGGCCGGGCCGCTGTCGAATCCCGTGGACCAGGAACTGCTGCGTGTGCTGCGGGGCTACGCAGATGTGGTGCTGATCGGCGCGGGTACCGCCCGCGCCGAGAACTACGGTCCGGTGCGGCTCTCCGAAACACAGCAGGCCGAACGAGATGCCGAAGGCAGACCCGATCCGCCGCCGATCGCGGTCGTCAGCCGGACCGGCAACCTGCCGGCCAGACTGTTGAGCGATCCCTACCAGCCGCCGATCCTGGTCACCACCGAGCGGGCCGCCCCACCTCGCCACGGACCCGTCGACCGGCTGTCCCGGGTGTTCGCGGCCGGCGCCGAGGACGTGGATCTGGTGCGGGTGGTCAAGATGCTGGGCGAGGCCGGGATGCCTCGCATCCTGTGCGAAGGTGGGCCGACACTGCTCGACGAGTTGGTCGAAGCGGGTGCGGTCGATGAGATCTGTGTGACTCTGGCACCCAAACTCGCTGCGGCCCAACCGGTCCGCGCGGTGGTGCAGCTGTCCCCGTTGGCGGTGCCCGTCGGGATGCAGCTGGACCACGTTCTCGTGCACCAGGACTACGTGTTCCTGAAGTACCGGAGGTGATTGTGCGGCTGCGACGCAGTGCCCTCGACGGTCCCGGAATCACCCGTCGGAGAAGCGGAAAGGGGTTCTCCTACCAAGCCCCGGACGGGACCCGGCTCGACGATGCGGATGCGCTGGCGCGGATCAAGGATCTCGTCATCCCGCCGGCCTGGCAGAAGGTATGGATCAGTCCGCATGCCAACGCGCACATTCAGGCCGTCGGCACCGATGCCGCCGGGCGCCGGCAGTACCTCTATCACCAGGCCTGGCAGGACGAACGCGCCGAAGAGAAGTTCGATCGGGTGCTCGACATGTCGACGCAGCTGCCCGCCTGGCGGGAGCGCATCGCCGAGGACCTGGCCGGACGCGGCCTCAGTCGGGATCGGGTGCTGGCACTGGCCCTGCACCTGCTGGATCTGGGGTACTTCCGTGCCGGGGGAGAGCAGTACGCCGAGGAGCACGAGTCCTACGGCCTGGCCACCCTGCAGTGCGAGCACGTGACGCTGCGCGGCGGTACGGCGGCGTTCGATTATCCGGCCAAGAGCGGTGTGCGGCGCACCATCGAGATCGAGAATCCCGAGGTGGTGCGCGCGGTCAAGGCGCTGCTCCGGCGCGATGACCGAACAGATCGCCTCCTGGTGTGCCGCAATAGTTCCGGCTGGGTGGACATCCATGCCGCGGATCTGAACGCGCGGTTCAAGGAACTGGTCGGTGAGGAGTACAGCGTCAAGGATCTGCGGACCTGGCACGGCACCGTGCTGGCGGCCACCGCGTTCGCCGAAGCCGATCCGCCCGACACCGAGCGCAAGGCCAAGCGCGCCGTGTCGGCCGTGATGAAACAGGTATCCGAGGAGCTGGGTAACACTCCTGCCGTGGCGCGGAACTCCTATGTGGACCCCCGGGTCGTCGCCGGCTACCACCAGGGAGCCACCATCGCCGCGGCGGTCAAACGCGCCGCGAAACAGAAGGATCAGGCCGCCGCCTGCACCCTCGAAAAAGCCACTCGCTCCCTGGTCCGCAAGATCGCCAAGAGCTGATCGGGTTTCGCCGAGGGCCCGTCCGGGCACTCGATCCACCGGAGGTGATGACGATGCCGAACTCGTCGATCAAGAACGAGAAGATGTACGAAGACCTGCGTGAAGAGGGCAATTCCAAGGAGAAAGCGGCGCGTATCTCCAACGCGGCTGCGGCGCGGGGAAAGTCGTCGGTGGGGCGTAAGGGCGGCAAGTCCGGTTCCTACGAGGACTGGAATGTGGCGGACCTCAAGAAGCGCGCCAAGGAACTCGGCATGACGGGTTACTCCAGCCTGACCAAGGACAAGCTCGTGGCCAAGCTGCGTAACCACTGAAGCTATTCGCTGATCCCCAGTCTGTCCGCGAGCACGAGGAAGGCCGCCGCGAAGTCATTGTCTGCGGTGTCGCGGCGGACCGACTTCCAGTCGACTCTCTCGCGTACCGCCCGCGCGGCCGGCAGCAGCGAGGTGAAATCGCAGTAGTGCTCGTTCAGCGCCCGTAACTTCTGGGTCAGCACGAAGGTCACCGGTAGCACCGGCATCCGGATGGCGATGACATCGTGCTCCTCGGCGCAGTCCAACGTCTCGGGGGTCACGGGAACACCGTTGAGCCGGTGCAGCACATCGACCAGCACCTCGTCGGCGTGCGCCTTGAACAGCCAGTCCTCGGGCGGACGCTCGATTCGGAAGCCGGCCTTGCAGAGGGTGGTCGCGGCCGCCTCGGTGTCGACTTCCGCGACGACGAAGTCGACGTCGTGCACCGGTTCCGGGCCGCCCGACACCCACAGGGCGTAGCTGCCGGCCAGGGCGAACCTGGGACCGTGTTCTTTCAGTGCCGACGCCGCGGTGCGAAGTGCGGCCCGCAACTCCTCATGTGTCGACATCGCGCTCCTCCAGTTCTTGCGTGCCCCAACCTGGGTACCCAAGGGGCATGCGCTTTGCGACCTTCAACATCCTGCACGGCCGGACCGTCGGTGACGGCGTCCACCCAGACCGTCTGGCGGAATGTGTGCGCCAACTCGATCCCGACATTCTGGCCTTGCAGGAGGTGGACCTCGAGCAGCAGCGATCGGGACGTTCGGATCTGACCGCGGTCGCCGCGGAGGCCATGGGTGCGGAGTCGCACCGGTTCGTCGCCGCCATCTCCGGGACGCCGGGGGCCACCTGGATGGCGGCCACCGGGGAGGAACAACCCGGCACCGCCGCCTACGGTATTGCGTTGCTGTCGCGGTTTCCCGCGACGAGCTGGCAGGTGGTCCGACTGCCGCGTATCCCCATGAGGTTTCCGATGTATCTGCCCGGACCCGACAAAGTGATGATCGTCAACGAAGAGCCCAGGGCCGCGGTGATCGCGCAACTCGATACGCCGCTCGGCCCGATGTCCGTTGCCAATACCCACCTTTCGTTCGTTCCCGGGTGGAACCGCAGGCAGCTGCGGCGCTTGATGAAAGATCTCAGAGGTCTGCCCGGCCCGCACATCCTGGCCGGCGATCTCAACCTCACTCCGGAAGCAGCCTCGAAGTGTTCGGGTCTGCGGCCGCTGGCCACCGCCCCCACGTTTCCGGCAGAGGCGCCCACACGACAGCTGGATCACATCCTCACCGACGACCCTGCGCTGTGCGCCCGGAACAGCACCGCCCCGGCCGCCGGGTTGTCCGATCATCGCCCGCTGGTCGTCGACATCGAACTGGGTTAATCCGCAGATCGCGCTTCCGCACCGGTTTCCCCGGCATCGAAATCGTCATCGGAACCCGTGCGGCCGACATAGGAGCCGCCGTCTTCGTGATCCGCGCGGGAGCTCGCGACCTTGGGATCGTCCTGCACATCGGTCTCGCCCGTTTCGGAGTCCCGCTTCTCGCCATCTGGATTGCTCATGGTCATGGAATACCCAGGTTTGGCTTGTGCAAGCGCGGGAAGACAGTCACCCATGGCTACCTATCGAGTTCTGAATCCGCACGGCGACGTTGTCGACACCAAAGACATCGAAAGCGCCGGGGACGCCCACGCCTGGTTCGTCGACGCCAAGGCCGACAACTCCGAACTCGGCTGGCGGATGGAAGTCCAATCCGACGACGGCTGGGCGTTTTTCGACGACAGTGAGGGCTCGCCCGACTAGGCCGACATATCGATGATCAGGCCCACCGCGGCCGCCGCGAAGATGAGGATGAAGATCGCCAGCGCTATCAGCGACACGATCTGCGTCCGGGTGTAGCGGTGGCGGGGCCGCGGTTCTGGCTCGGACAGACCCGATGTCTGCGCCGAATCCGGCGGCGTGCTACCGGGGGCGACCCCGCCGCCGGGTTCGAGGTCGGGGGTCTGGCTCGGATCGGGATCGGGCGGTTGAGCGGTCATGGCAATTGAGTGCCCGGCCCACCGTGCGGTAAACGCCCCTTGTTTGACCACCCCATCGCGGGGAACACAAAGGCCATGACATCTTTGTGGCTCGACGGCCGCTCCGAAACCGCCAACCCGGCGCCCCCGCTCGACACGCGATATGACGTCGTCGTCGTGGGCGCCGGGATCACCGGTCTGTGCACCGCACTGCTGTTGGCGAGGTCCGGAAAGAGCGTGCTGGTGCTGGAGGCCCGTCACGTCGGCGCGGGTACCACCGGTAACACAACCGGGAAGTTGAGCCTGCTACAAGGCACCAAGCTGTCGCGGATAAAATCCAAACACGGCGACCAGGTCCTGCGTGATTATGTGGCGGGCAATGTGGAGGGCCGCAACTGGTTGGGCCGGTTCGGCGAAGCGCATGGGGTGGCGATCCAGCACGAAGACGCCTACACCTACGCGCAGTCTGCCGAGGGTGTCGATGCCGCCAGGGCGGAGCTGGAGGCATGCCGCGCGGCCGGCCTTCCCGCGCAGTGGGCCGGTGACGCCGACGTGCCCTTCCCGTTTCACGGTGGTGTGCTGTTGCCCGATCAGGCCCAGCTCGATCCGCTCCCGTTGCTGGATGCCTTCGTCGGCGAGCTTGTGCGGCATGGCGGCACCGTGGCAGAAGGCGCGCGGGTCACGTCGGTGTCGGTGGGCAAACCGTTACGGCTCACCGTCGCGCTGGCCGATCACGCCGACACCCGGACCGTCACCGCGGACCACTGCATCTTGGCCACCGGCATTCCCATCCTGGACCGCGGCGGCTTCTTCGCGAAGGTCAAGCCGAAGCGGTCTTATTGTGTGGCCTTCGACGTCCCCGGTGACATCACCCGCCCGATGTTCCTGTCCACCGACTCGCCGACTCGATCCATCCGCTACGCCCCCACGCCGGACAAGGACCTACTCATCGTCGGCGGCGCCGGCCATACGGTCGGCCGGGCCAGCGACGCCGCCCGGTCGGTCGGGGAGTTGTTGCATTGGGCCAAGCAGCACTACCCGGGCGCGACCCAGACCCATTTCTGGTCGGCGCAGGATTACTCGCCGATCGACGAACTTCCCTACGCGGGACCGATTCTCCCCGGCGCTCAGCATGTCTGGGTCGCCACCGGATTCGACAAGTGGGGCATGACCAACGGTGTGGCGGCCGCACTCGCGCTGTCCGGGCAGATCCTCGGTGGCCACATGCCGTGGGCCGGTGCCTTCGCTGCCTGGAGTCCGCACGAGCTACTCGGGCTGACCACGGCGTTGAAACAGAATCTGTCCGTCGGCTATCACCTGGCCAAGGGGTGGGTGGCGCCGCTCGCGAGAGATGACGCCCCGGCGGAAGGCCAGGGTGTCGTCGCGGGACCGCCGTGGCATCTGCACGCCGACAGCGTGGTGGACGGTGTGGAACGCACGGTGTCGCCGGTGTGCCCGCACCTGGGTGGCATCGTGAACTGGAACGACGCCGACTGCGCGTGGGAATGTCCTTTGCACGGTTCGCGATTCGCGCCGGACGGCACCCTGTTGGAGGGACCGGCCACGCGAGGTCTCACACCCGCGGCCGCCGACGTTTCGGCCGGACACTGAAGGGTATTTCTGAGCCATGAGAGCAGTCACCTGGCAGGGGAAACGCGACGTACGGGTCGAGCAGGTGCCCGATCCGAGGATCGAAGAGCCCACCGATGCCATCATCGAGGTCACCTCGACGAACATCTGCGGGTCGGACCTGCATCTGTATGAAGTGCTGGGTGCCTTCATGAGCCCGGGCGATATCCTCGGTCATGAGCCGATGGGCATCGTCCGCGAAGTCGGTTCCGGGGTCACCAATTTGGCGGTCGGCGACAGGGTGGTCATTCCGTTCCAGATCTCCTGCGGCAGCTGTTTCATGTGCGATCGCGAGCTGTACACCCAGTGTGAGACCACGCAGGTCCGTGAACAGGGAATGGGTGCCGCACTGTTCGGATACTCCGAACTCTACGGCCAGGTCCCGGGCGGACAGGCCGAGCTACTGCGGGTGCCGCAGGCGCAGTTCACCCATATCAAGGTTCCCGACGGCCCGCCCGATTCCCGATTCGTCTATCTCTCCGATGTCCTGCCGACCGCTTGGCAGGCCGTCGCCTACGCGGACATCCCCGAGGGCGGGTCGGTGACCGTGCTGGGGCTGGGCCCCATCGGTGACATGGCCGCCCGGATCGCGGCGCACCTCGGCTACGACGTCCTCGCGGTCGACCGGGTACCCGAGCGGCTGAAGCGCGCGCAGGACCGCGGGATACGCACCATCGACCTCGGCGTGCAGGAGAACCCCATCGGGGATGTCATCCGGGAGCTGACCGGTGGCCGTGGCACCGATTCCGTCATCGATGCCGTGGGAATGGAAGCCCATGGTTCGCCGATCACCAAGGCGGCACAACAACTCACCGGAATCCTGCCGGATTTCCTGGCCAAGCCGTTCATGGAGAAGGCCGGTGTGGACCGCCTCGATGCGCTGTACTCGGCCATCGACATCGTCCGGCGTGGCGGCACCATTTCGCTGATCGGGGTCTACGGCGGCATGGCGGACCCCTTGCCCATGCTCACCCTGTTCGACAAGCAGGTGCAGATCCGGATGGGACAGGCGAACGTYAAGAAGTGGGTGCCCGAGATCCTGCCCCTGCTGACCGATGACGATCCGCTGGGAGTGGACGGCTTCGCCACCCACACCCTGCCCCTCGACGAGGCGCCGCATGCGTACGACATCTTCCAGCGCAAGGCCGAAGGCGCGGTGAAGATCATTCTCAAACCGTAGTGCTGAACTGGAGTTGTGTAGCCGGGCGACGATCCGGGTAGGCATAACGCTGCCCGGGGGTTACTCGACGTCTACGCGAAAACCGAAGGACAGCAACTTGGTACGTGATTTGAAGCACAGCCGCAGGACCCTGCTCAAACTTCCACTTCTCGCACCACCCGCCGTCGCACTGGCCAACGCCCCGCGCGCCGCGGCCGCGCCGGGTCGTTGGTCCAACGACCGGGCGCACCGCTGGTTTCGCGGACAGGGCTGGCTGGTCGGCGCGAACTACATCACCTCGAACGCGATCAACCAGCTGGAGATGTTCCAGCAGGGCACCTTCGACCCGCAGCGCATCGACGGCGAATTGCGGATGGCCCGATCAATGGGCCTGAACACCGTGCGGGTCTTCCTGCACGATCAGCTGTGGACGCAGGACCGCGTGGGCTTTCAGCGGCGACTCGCGCACTTCGTCGACATCGCGGCCCGGCACAGCATCAAACCGCTACTGGTGCTTTTCGATTCGTGCTGGGATCCGCTGCCCAGGAGCGGCCCGCAACGTGCTCCCCGACCGGGCGTCCACAACTCCGGCTGGGTGCAGAGCCCGGGTGCCGAGCGGCTCGATGACCGGCGCTACCGCCAGGTGCTGCAGGAGTACGTGGTGCGCATCCTGACCCAGTTCCGCAACGACGAACGCGTCCTGGGCTGGGACCTGTGGAACGAACCCGACAACCCGGCGGCGGTCTACAAGACGGTGGAGCGCGACGACAAACCCGAACTCGTCGCCGACCTGCTACCGCAGGTGTTCCGCTGGGCCCGCACGGTGGATCCGGTGCAGCCGTTGACCACCGCGGTCTGGGAAGGGGAGTGGGGAGATGCGTCGAAGCGCAGTGACATGGCGGGTATTCAGCTCGACCTCGCCGACGTGCTCACCTTTCACAGCTATGACAATCCGGCCGGCTTCGAGGGCAGGATCAACGAACTCCAGCCGTGGGGCCGACCCATCATGTGCACCGAATACCTGGCGCGCACCGAGGGAAGCACCATCGAAGGAGTGCTGCCGGTGGCCAAACGTCGTCACGTCGGCGCGTACACCTGGGGGTTGTTCGCGGGCAAGACGCAGACCTGGCTGCCGTGGGACTCCTGGGATCACCCGTACCTGAAGCCCCCGAAGGAATGGTTCCACGATCTGGCGTTTGCCGACGGGCGTCCCTACCGGGGGCGTGAGATCGACACGATCAGGAAGCTGACTGGATCTGGATGAGGTTGCCGCAGGTGTCATCGAGCACCGCGGTCACCACCGGACCCATCTCGGTGGGCTGCTGGGTGAAGCGCACGCCCAGACCGCTCAGCCGAACGAACTCGGCGCGCACATCGTCGACCTCGAAGGCGGTGAACGGAATACCGTCGCGAACCAGTGCGTCCTTGAACGGCTTGGCCGCCGGATGTCCGTCGGGTTCCAGCACCAGTTCGGTGCCATCGGGTTGGTCGGGTGACACCACGGTGATCCAGCGCGCCGCACCCATCGGGATGTCGTGTTTGGGCCGGAAGCCGAGCGTGTCGGTATAGAAGCGCAGCGCCTTGTCCTGATCATCGACCATCACACTGGTCAGGTTGATTCGCACCCGTCCCAGGCTAGAGGCGGAACATCTCCCGTGCCATCGCGGCGTCCTCGATCATCTTGTCGCGCTGGGGCGGGTAGTGCCGACGGTCCCGCGGTGTGCGGTCCGGCCGGTCCGTGCGCTGCAGACTGCGCAGCAGGGCGGCCAGGAGTCCGGTGGACGGATGGGCATTTGTCAGTGAGGCCATGGTTGGCTCCTCTCGCTTCAGCGAAAGTAACATAAGAAATAGAAGTGCACTAGATGAAAAGTAAGTTCACCCCGAAAACGAGTAGCGATGAGTAACCTGAAGTCATGACCCGACGGAATTACAGCCAGTTCTGCGGCCTGGCCCACGCACTCGACGTCGTCGGTGAGCGCTGGACGCTGCTGATCGTGCGCGAACTCAGCTCGGGCCCCAAGCGCTATACGAACCTGGCCGACGCGCTGCCCGGGATCGGGACCAGCCTGTTGGCGACCCGGGTCCGTCAACTCGAAGCCGATGGGGTGATCCAGCGCCGGTTGCTGCTCGACCAGCCGAGCTCGGCGGTGGCCTATGAGCTCACCGACGCCGGCCGCGAGCTGGCGACCGCCGTGATACCGCTGGCGCTGTGGGGCGCCCGCCACCAGCTCGTCGAGGCCGACGCCGGGGGCGAGGTGTTCCGTGCGGAATGGGCGCTGGGTTTCCTTGCGGGCAGCGCCGCCGGCAGCGTGCCAGCTGGTGTGGCAGCACTGTACGAATTTCACATCGGTGACAGCGTGGCGTGCCTGCGTATCCGCGACGGCCGGATGTCGGTGGCTCCCGGCCCCGCCGACACTCCCGCCGACGTGGTGGTCCGCACTTCGGCGGGCGTCCTCGGGGCCATCGCCGGTCAGCGCACCACCATGGCCGAGGCGGTCGGTGCCGGCCAGGTGGAGGCGACGGGCGACGCGACCGCGATCGGCGTCCTGGTCGGGATCGTCGAGCGCAGCGTGTCGGTCTTCAGTCCCGCCTAGGTCCCTGACAACCCCGCCTTGACCTGCCGGGTCAGCTCGTCGGCCAGGATCTCGCGATCCCCGGCGAACAGGCCGTCCAGAGCCAACCTGGCGATCTCCGCGGGATCGGTCTTCTGATCGGCGGGGATGTAGCTGACCATGTCGGTGTCCATGTATCCGACGTGCAGAGCCGACACCTGAATACCCTTGGGAGACAGCTCGTCACGTACAGCATCGGTGAGTGCCCACGCCGCCGCCTTGGCCGAGGAATACGCACCGCTGGTCGCTGGGTGCAACCAGGACAGCACCGACAGCACGTCGAGAATCGCACCGCCGCCGTTGCGTTCGATGACGGGGGCGAATGCGCGAATGACCTGAAGTGTCCCGAAGTAGTGGGTTTCCATCTCAAGGCGGATGTCGTCCATCGTCCCATCGAGCAGGCCGGCCCGGGTGGAGACGCCGGCGTTGTTGATCAGGACGGTGACGTCACCGGCGATCTCCGCTGCGCGGCGGATGGATTCGGGATCGGTGATGTCGAGCTGGACCGGTATGACGCCGGGCAGGTCGACGGTTTCGGGTCGTCGCGCCGCCGCGTAGACCTTGGCCCCGCGGGCGGACAGTTCCGCGGCGAATTGCCGTCCGAGACCGCGGTTGGCGCCGGTCACCAGTGYAGTTACCTGTTGTGTGTTCATACTTGATCTGAACAGATCCGCCGCGCGAAAACGACCGGTGCGGAGCAGGTTTGCAGGTAGCCGGTAGAGCGTCAGTCCAGCAGGCCGGCATCGACCAGCCGGATCACCGCGGCACCTTCCTCGTCGGAAGCCTCCAGGTCGACCTCGGCCAGCAGGGCCCAGTCGTGGTCGCCGGCCGGGTCGTCCAGAATTTGGCGTACCCGCCACACGCCGGGTTGCCGCTCGATGATCAACAGCGCCGGACCTCGCGCGTCGGCGCCGGTACCCAGATCGTCGTGCTCGGCGAAGTAATCCTCGCCGGCCTCTTGCCAGCGTTCAGCCGTCCATCCTGAGGCCGCGTCCAATTCGCCCAGGTCGTACCAGCGCCGACGCGAGAACAACTCGACCCTGCGGAAGAGCGCGTTGCGCACCATCGCCGTGAATGCCCGCTCATTACCGGTCAGCGGGCGCGGGCGGGCCGGTACCGCCACCGGGACATCGTGCGGCTGATCCGGACTGGTCAGCTGCTCCCACTCGTCGAGCAGGCTCGAATCGACCTGCCGCACAAGCTCACCGATCCACTCGACGATATCGTTGAGCTCCTCGGTGCGCGCGGTGGCGGGCACTCCCGAGCGCAGTGCCTTGAAGGCATCGGACAGGTAGCGCAGCACCGCGCCTTCGGAGCGGGTCAGGCCGTACTGGCTGACGTACTCACGGAAGGTCATGGCGCGTTCCCACATCTCGCGCACCACGGACTTGGGTGAGAGCTGGCCGTCGGCGGCCCACGGGTTGGTCTGCAGATACACCGCGTACGCGTGGCCGAGCAGCTCCTGCAGCGGCTTGGGATAGGTCACGTCATCGAGCAGTTCCATCCGCTCGTCGTACTCGATCCCCTCGGCCTTCATCGCCGCGACGGCCTCGCCCCGCGCCTTCTTCAGCTGGGCGGCCATGATCTGCCGAGGATCTTCCAGCGTCGCCTCGATGACCGAAACCACGTCCAGGGCATAGGTTTCCGACGCGGCATCGAGGGTGTCCACCGCGGCCAGCGCAAACGTGGACAGCGGCTGGTTAAGCGCGAAATCCCGTGGGAGGTCCACCGTCAGGCGGTAACGCCGCCCGTCGGCCTCCGGCTCGGGCAGCCGCTCCAGGACGCCGGCCTGCAGCAGTGAGCGGGCGATGCCGACGGCCTCGCGGATGAGCCGGAGCTGACGTTTGCGCGGCTCATGATTCTCCGTCAGCAGCCGCCGCATGGCGATGAAGGGGTCGCCCGGCCGGTCCACGACGTCGACGATCATCGCCGTCGTCACCTTCATATTGCTGTGCAGGGCCTCCGGCGTGGCCTCGATCAACCGGGTCATGGTCTTCTCGCTCCAGGGCACCATGCCCTCGGGAATCTTGCGGCGCACCAGCTTCCGGCGCTTCTTCGGGTCGTCGGCCACCTTGGCGAACTGCTTGAGGTTCTCCACCTCGTGGTCGGGGGCCTGCACCACCACGGTGCCCGCGGTGTCATAGCCCGCCCGCCCGGCCCGCCCGGCGATCTGATGGAACTCGCGGGCATTGAGCAGACGGGTCCGGACGCCGTCGTACTTCGACAACGCCGAGAAGACCACGGTGCGGATGGGCACGTTGATGCCGACCCCGAGAGTGTCGGTGCCGCAGATGACCTTCAACAGACCGGCCTGGGCGAGCTGTTCCACGAGGCGGCGGTACTTGGGCAGCATCCCGGCGTGGTGCACGCCGATCCCGTGGCGGACCAGCCGGGACAGGGTGGACCCGAAGGYCGTCGAGAACCGGAACGCGCCGATCATGTCGGCGATCGCGGCCTTCTCCTCCTTGGTACTCACGTTCACACTCATCAGGGCCTGCGCCCGCTCCAGCGCCGAGGCCTGGGTGAAATGCACGACGTAGATCGGTGCCTGTTTGGTGTTCAGCAGGTCGGCGATCGTCTCGTGCATGGCGGTGGTGGCATAGGAGTAGAAGAGCGGCACCGGCCGTTCGGCACCGGTGATCAGTGCGGTCTCCCGACCGGTCCGGCGGGTCAGGTCGTCACGGAGGAACGTGACATCGCCGAGCGTGGCCGACATCAACAGGAACTGGGCGCGGGGCAGTTCCAGCAACGGCACCTGCCAGGCCCAGCCGCGGTCCGGGTCGCCGTAGAAGTGGAACTCGTCCATCACCACCAGGCCGATATCCGCGTCGGCACCCTCGCGCAACGCGATGTTGGCCAGGATTTCGGCGGTGCACGCGATGATCGGCGCATCGGCGTTGACCGCGGCGTCGCCGGTGAGCATGCCGACGTTGGCCGCACCGAACACCTCGCACAGGGCGAAGAACTTCTCGCTGACCAATGCCTTGATCGGGGCGGTGTAGAAGCTGGTGCGGTCCGCGGCGAGTGCTGCGTAGATGGCGCCGGTGGCCACCAGGGATTTACCGGAGCCGGTGGGCGTGGCGAGAATGACATTGGCACCGCTGACCAGTTCGATCAGCGCTTCCTCCTGCGCCGGGTACAGCACCGTGCCGCCGGCGGCGGCCCACTCGCCGAACGCGCTGAACAACCCGTCGGGATCGGACCCGACTGCGGGCAGGGGTAAGGCGTCCATGGTGACCCTCAGCCTGCCCGACGCCGGGTAAGCACGCCACGGCGGGCAATATCAACTACTTGTCATTCAACCGGTACGGCGATACCGTCTTGGCATGGCGCGTTTCCCGAAACCGGCAGAGGGCAGTTGGACCGAGCACTACCCGGAGTTGGGTACCGGCCCGGTCTCCTATGAAGACTCGATCAACCCGGAGATCTATGAACTGGAACGCCAGGCGATCTTCAAACGAGCGTGGCTGAACGTCGGGCGGGTCGAGTTGCTGCCGCGCAAGGGCAGCTACTTCACCAAGGAGATGAAGGCCGCCAACACCTCGATCATCGTGTGCCGCACCACCAAAGGTGAGGCGAAGGCCTACCACAATGTCTGCAGACACCGCGGCAACAAGCTGGTCTGGAACGACAAGCCGTTGGAAGAAACCAGTGGGACCTGCCGCCAGTTCATCTGCAAGTACCACGCCTGGCGCTATGACCTGGAAGGCAAACTGACCTACGTCCAGCAGGAGGAGGAGTTCTTCGACCTGGACAAGGAGCGCTACGGCCTCGTGCCGGTGCACTGCGAGGTGTGGGAAGGCTTCATCTTCGTCAACTTCGCCGCCGAACCGGAACAGACGCTGATCGACTTCCTCGGCCCGATGATCACCGATCTGGCCGGTTACCCGTTCGACAAGATGACCTCGCGGTTCACCTATCGCTCCGAGGTGAAGGCCAACTGGAAGCTCTACATGGACGCCTTCCAGGAGTTCTATCACGCACCGGTGCTGCATGCGAACCAGACGCCCACCGCGTACTCCAAGGCCGCCGCACAAGCCGGGTTCGAGGCGCCGCATTACCGCATCGATGGACCGCACCGTCTGGTGAGCACGTCCGGTGTGCGGCCCTGGGAGATGGCCGACGAATTGCGCAAGCCGATCGAGGACATCTGCAAGAGCGGTCTGTTCGGGCCGTGGGACGCTCCCGATCTCGGTGCGATGCCGGTGGGCCTGAATCCTGCCAAATGCGAACCGTGGGGCCTGGATTCGTTCCAGTTGTTCCCCAACTTCGTCATCCTGTTCTGGGGTCAGGGTTGGTATCTGACCTATCACTACTGGCCGACGTCGTACAACACCCACACGTTCGAGTGCACGTTGTACTTCCCGCAGCCACGCACGCCGCGGGAACGTCTGGGCCAAGAACTGGCGGCGGCGACGTTCAAGGAATACGGGCTGCAGGATGCCAACACCCTGGAGGCGACCCAGACCAGCATCGAATCCCGTGCGGTGGAACAGTTCCTGTACTGCGATCAGGAGATACTGCTGCGGCACCTGCACAAGGAGACCGCATCGTGGATCGACGCCTACCAGCGGGAGAGTGAGCAACGTGCTACCAGTGGAATTCGCTGACCTGGAACAGTTCTCGGACTGGTGCCTGGCCACCGAGGCGCAGCGCTACAGCAAGCGGCTGGGCAGCACCATGGTTGAGATGCAGCCCTTCTACGACGCCATCACCGCACGCGCCGAAGAGGCCATTACCTACTGCGACAAATTCAGCCTCGACGATATGCCCGAGGATGTGCTCAACCTGATGCGCCTGCTGTATTCGATGGTGACGGTGTCGTTCTCGGTGGAGTGCTGGAAGCAGCCCCGGGTGCCGGATTCCGGAGCCACCCGGCTGGACTGCGTATACGAGCCGGTTCCGTGACCGTAACCGTTCTGCGGGCAGACCGCTGGGCCGATGTCGTCACCGGCGAGATCCACACGCCGGCCGTGGTGGTGATCGAGGGCAATCGCATCACCGCCGTCAATCCCGAAGGCCCGCTGCCTGATTCGGCCGTCGAGATCAGTCTGGGCGACGTGACGCTGCTGCCCGGCCTGATGGACATGGAACTGAACCTGCTCATCGGGGGCCCCGGAAGTCCGGAGGGTCTGCCGACACCCATGCACGGCGTGCAGGACGACCCGGCGTATCGCACCCTGCGGGGAGCGGTCAATGCGGCCACCACGTTGAACGCGGGATTCACCACCGTGCGCAACCTGGGCCTGATGGTGAAGACCGGTGGGTATCTGCTCGATGTCGCGCTGCAGCGGGCCATCGACCAGGGCTGGCACCCCGGCCCGCGCATCTGGCCGGCCGGACATGCCGTCACACCCTATGGCGGGCACCTCGATCCGACGGTGTTCCAGCGACTGGCGCCCGGCGTGATGCCGCTGTCGGTGGCCGAGGGCATCGCCAACGGAGTGCCCGACGTCATCGCCTGCGTGCGCTATCAGGTCCGGCACGGCGCAAAGCTGATCAAGGTGTCGGCATCCGGCGGGGTGATGTCCCACAGCACATCGCCGGGCGCCCAGCAGTACTCGGACGCCGAGTTCGAGGCGATCGCCGACGAGGCGCACCGCTCGGGGGTGCGGGTGGCCGCACATGCGGTGGGCGACAAGGCCATTCAGGCGTGTATCCGCGCGGGCATCGACTGCATCGAGCACGGTTTCCTCGCCAGCGATGAGACGATCCAGATGATGGTCGACCACGGGACCTTCCTGGTCTCCACGACCTATCTCACCGATGCCATGGCCATCGACCGCATCGCGCCGGAGCTTCGCAAGAAGGCTCTGGAGGTCTTCCCGAAGGCGAAGGCGATGCTGCCCAAGGCGATAGCGGCCGGGGTCCGCATCGCCTGCGGCACCGATGCGCCGGCGATCCCGCACGGCCAGAACGCCAAGGAACTCGGCGCGCTGGTGGCACGCGGGATGACCCCGATGCAGGCCATCAAGGCCGCCACGGTCATCAGCGCTGAACTCATCGACGCCGACGACGAGCTGGGCCGGTTGGCCCCGGGCTATCTGGCCGACATCATCGCGGTGCCCGGGGATGTCTCCACCGATATCACCGCCACGCAGGACGTCCGGTTCGTCATGAAGGACGGGGTCATCGTCAAACAGGTGTAGCGCYAGGGACCGGCCGGATGTGCGCTAGCGTCATCGTGAATCCAGCAGTAGGCAAAGGGCGGCAGAGAAATGAGCGTAGAACTCACAGACAATGTCCTGTGGCTGCTCAAGCAGGCCTTCTACTTCTCCCTGACCAGTGTCAACGACGCGGTCAAGCCCCACGGCGTCAGCACCGCACAGATCGGCGTGCTGCGGCAGCTGACCAACCAGCCCGGTCTGTCCGGCGCCGAACTCGCCCGTCGGCTGTTGATCAGTCCGCAGGGCGTACAGCTGGCGCTCACCGCTCTGGAGAAGCGCGGTCTCGTGGAACGTAAGCAGGACCCCCAGCACGGCCGGATCCTGCAGGCCTTCCTCACCGATGAAGGTCGTGCGGTCGCCGCGGCAGTGGTCAGCGACGCCGTCGCCGCACACGACAAGGTATTCGGGGTGCTCAGTCGCGAGGAGCAGGAGCAGTTGCGCACATTGCTCAGCCGGGTGGTCG